>JACEFY010000315.1 GCA_016807485.1 Stenotrophomonas maltophilia
CGACGAAGGTCGGCTCGCCGCCGAGCGTCAGACGCACGTCGCCCGCTCGCAGGCGCGCGTCGACGAGCTCGCCGGCCGCGTCGATCCGCTGCCACTGCGGGTCGGTGTAGGGCTTGGTCGTGCGGGGATCCTCGTGGATGCGGCGCACCTCGTTGTGGAACGAGAACGTCACCTCGACCGGCTCGGTGCCGCCTTCGATCGGCGCGGCGCTGGAGGGGTGCGGCGTCGCCGACAGCGGGATGTGTCCTTCGCCCGCGAAGAGCGCGCTGGTGGCATCCAGCCCGATCCACCCGGCGCCGGGGATGAATACCTCGGCCCACGCGTGCAGGTCGGTGAAGTCCTCGGATGGACCGCTGCCGCCGTCGAGCGACTTCTGGTCGGGCGCGAGCTGGACGAGGTACCCGGAGACGAATCGCGCCGCGAGGCCGTACTGGCGCAGCAGGCTCACCAGCAGCCATGCGCTGTCGCGGCACGACCCGATGCCGGCCGCGAGGGTGTGGTCGGGGGTCTGGACCCCGGGCTCCATGCGCACGCTGTAGGCGACCGACCGCTGCACGGACGAGTTGAGCTGCGACAGGAAGTGCACGGTGGGCATGCCCTCGTCAGGGAGAGGGGGGAGCCCGGCGCGCCACCGGTCGGCCTGCTCGCTGTCGTCGACCGGGCGCAGGTACGGCGCCAGGTCGGCGGCGAGCTCCGGCGCGTAGCGGAACGGGAAGCGCTCGGCGTACTCCTCGATGAAGAAGTCGAGGGGGTTGATGACCATCATGTCGGCCACGACGCCGACCGTGATCTCGAGCTTGCTGACCTTCTCGGGGAAGACGATGCGCGCGAGCCAGTTGCCGAACGGGTCCTGCTGCCAGTTGAGGAAGTGGTTCGCGGGCGAGATGTCGAGCGTGTACGCCTCGATCGGGGTGCGCGCGTGGGGAGCGGGTCGCAGGCGCACGACGTGCGGGGTGACCGACACCGGCCGCGCGAACTCGTAGCCGGTGTAGTGCTCCAGTGCGACTTTGATCGACATTGCCCCAGCTTGGTCGAGCCCTGTTGCGGGCGGGTTACAGGCAACCATATCCGTGCGCGGGTGCCTGTCGGCGAGCCCGGGCAATACAGTGGTGCGGGTGACCTCACCGCACTCCCCCGACTCGCGATTCCGGGTCAGATCCGCGCGGACCGGCGATGTCCGCGGCATCCTCGCGCTGCTCGATCCGTGGGTCCAACGGCGCATCCTCCTCGGCAAGGAGGTCGTCACGCTCTTCGAGTCGGTGCAGGAGTTCGTCGTCGCCGAGGCCGACGGCGTGCTCGTGGGGTGCGGCGCGCTCCACGTCATGTGGGAAGACCTCGGCGAGGTGCGCACGCTCATCGTGGCGGAGGACTGGCTGCACCACGGGGTGGGCGGCGCGATCGTCGAGCAGCTGGAGGAGAGGGCCCACGACCTGGGGCTGAGCCGGCTGTTCTGCCTCACGTTCGAGGTCGACTTCTTCACCCGTCGCGGGTTCGCGCCGATCGGCGAGCAGGTGGTCGACCCCGACGTCTACTCGCAGATGCTGCGCAGCCCCGACGAGGGCGTGGCGGAGTTCCTCGATCTCGCGCACGTCAAGCCGAACACCCTGGGCAACACCCGCATGCTCAAGCACCTCCAGGCGCGTCCGCAGGGATCGGCCGATTCGGACGCTTAGCCTGGACGGGTGACCACACCCTCGCGCCGGCCGTCTCCCGCCGTCTATCGGCGTCGGCGCCTCGCGGTCGTGCTGGTGTCGCTGCTCGTCGTCGGCGCTGTCGTGGCGCTCGCGATCTGGCAGCCGTGGCAGGGGCTCACGGCGGCGCCGGCTCCCTCGGAGAGCGCCTCGCGCTCGCCGGTGGCCACGAGCGACGCGGCCACGCCGTCGCCGACGGAGACCGCCCAGCCGCCCGCACCGGAGCCGACGGAGTCGGGCACCCCTCCGGCGATCGCCGCCTGCTCCACGGCCGACATCACCGTGCTCGCCGTGACCGACATGGACTCGTACGGCGCAGGCGAACTGCCGAGGCTGTCGATCACCCTGTCCAACGACTCCGACACTCCCTGCCTCATCAACGTCGGCACCGCGACGCAGGCGTTCGAGATCTCGAGCGGCAGCGACGTATGGTGGCGGTCGACCGATTGCCAGTCCGAGTCGAGCGATCAGGTCGTCCAGTTGGATGCCGGCCAGACGGTCTCGAGCGTCACGCCGCTGGAGTGGGATCGCACCCGCTCGTCGGTCGACACCTGCTCGGCCGCCCGCCCGCAGGCGCCGGGCGGCACGTTCCGCCTGTCGGTGTCGATCGGCGGCATCCAAGCGGCCGACACGAAGGCGTTCATCCTGCGCTGACCGACCCGGCCCCCGGAGTCCGCCGCCGCAAGCGGCGCGCGATGGTAGGGCATCCTAAGAACATTCTCATGAATCTTCTGGGGTATGAGGCAGACGACGGGGCGTCGGTGTGCGTACCCTTGTATCAGTTCCCGGTGGCGGTCCCCGTTGTCCCCAGCAACGGTAGGTCGAAGCCATCCCCCAGTGGCCAGACGAAAACTTTCGCACCGGTGAGCGATGGGCCCTCTCGATTCCCGCAGTCCCCAATGAGGGGATCGAGAGGGCCCCTTCTTCGTCTTCTAGAGTTGTGGGCATGGCCGGCAAAAAGCGCGCGAAACCTCCGCTCGAGTTCCGCAACACCCAGCTGGCCGACGCTCTGCAGACGCAGGACATGGCGGCGCTCGCCTTCGCACTGCGCCACGGGCCGACCGTCGTGCCTCTCATGAAGCCCGGTCAGCGCGACAATCCGCTCGACGCCGGCGAGGTGTGGACCTACCGCGACCCGAACACCGGCGACCTCGCGCTGCTGCTCTTCAGCGACGCGGCGAACAAGCCGGCGGCTCTCCCACCGGGCGTCGCGCTGCAGTCGCCCGGGTGGCTGCGCGCCTTCCTCGGAACGCACGAGGCCGAGATCACCACGGTGTTCTTCGACATCGCCGGGCCGCATCCGCTGCAGGCGACGCCCGCTGACCTCATCGCGGCTCTCGACGCCTGAGCCTCGGGCACGAGTGGGCGCATGGTGCGGCATCCCGCCGGGGATA
>JACEFY010000316.1 GCA_016807485.1 Stenotrophomonas maltophilia
CGCACTCCTCCTCCTCGCGATCGGCGCCGACCCGACCCAGGCGCTCGTGCTGAGCCAGGTGGTGCTGAGCTTCGGCATCCCCTTCGCCCTCATTCCGCTCGTCGCCCTCACGACGAGGTCCGACGTGCTCGGCGCCGACCGCAACCGCTGGTGGACGACGGCGGCCGGGGTGGCGGCATCCGCCTTCCTCGTGTCGCTGAACGCCCTGCTCCTGTGGCTCGTGTTCACGGGCGGATAGCCTGAAGCGTGCCCTCCGCCGCGATCGACGACTACCTGAAGACCGTCTACCACCACACCGAGTGGCAGACCGCGCCGATCACGCCGTCGCAGCTGGCCGCCGAGCTCGGCCTCGCGCCGTCGACGGTGACCGAGATGGTGCAGAAGCTCGCCGCGCAAGACCTCGTCGCGCACCGCCCCTACGGCCCGATCTCGTTGACGGATGCCGGGCGCCTGCGCGCCGCGGCGATCATCCGCCGGCACCGTCTCATCGAGACCTGGCTGGTCCGCGAGTTCGGATACGCGTGGGACGAGGTCCACGACGAGGCCGAGGTGCTCGAGCACACGATCAGCGACCGGCTGCTCGACGGGATCGACGCGCGGCTCGGGCATCCGCGCTTCGACCCGCACGGCGACGCCATCCCCGACCCCGCCGGCGACGTCGAACGCGAGCCGTTCGTGTTGCTCGGGGAAGCGCTCGTCGGGCACACGGGGCGGGTGCTGCGCGTGAGCGATCGCGACCCCGCGCTGCTGCGGAGCCTGCAGGCGGCGGAGCTCGACGTGGGGCACACCGTCACCGTCACCGGGCGCGCCGCCGTCCGCGTCGACGGCGGGGCATCGATAGAGCTGCCCGCCGGCGCGGCCGACGCCGTCTGGCTCACTGCCTGAGCGGCACGGCGCGGGCCCGTGCGCCCCGTCGTGTCCCGAGGAAGGCGATTCGCCCGGGGACGGCCGATGTGGCCGGCATCCACCATCCTCCGGCAGATCGCCGTCGCTCGGCGGGCGCGGGCCTCAGCGGCGCTTCGCCTCAGCGGCGCTTCGCCTTGGCGGCCCGCTCGTAGGGCCAGGGCATCCGCGTCGCATGCGCGCAGTAGTTCCAGAGGCGCGCGGCGATCTCGGTGTCGCGGGTGATGGCTCCGGCCCGGCCCTCGCGGGGCACACCGGTCGCGACGCGCGATGGTCCCCAGAACGAGCCACTGCGCGCATCCGGATCGACGAGCGCACGCACGAGCGGCCACGCGCCGTGCTCTTTGGACTGCGTGATCGGCGCCTGGAGGTTGTCGACGAAGCGCGTGCGCCGCGAGGGTTCGTTGATCCCGTGGATGCCGCGGGTGCGGCCGCTCGTCGAATAACCGGGGTGGGCGACCAGGCTGTCGACCGGCACGCCCTCGTCGCGGAGCCGCCGGTCGGCTTCGAAGCCGAGTGCCGTCGTGGCGACCTTCGACTGGACATACGCACGCCATGGCGTGTAGCCGTTCTCCAATTCGGGATCGACCGGGTCGTACTTCCACATCGACGTCGACATCGATCCGAGCCAGACCATCCGTCCGCGCGCCATCGCGAGCGAGGTGAGAAGTTCGCCGGCGAGTGCGAAGTGTCCGAGCACGTTTGTCGCGAAGACGATCTCGTGGCCGTCGCCCGTGGTCTCGCGCTCAGCGGGCGGGTGCACCATCCCGGCGTTGAGCAGCAGCCCGTCGAGGCCGACCCGACCGCGCGCCGTGGCCGCCGCCGCCCGAACCGATCCGAGGTTGCTCGTATCGAGGATGAGCGTCTCGATCGACGCCGCAGGATGCTGCCGCAGCACCGTCGCGCGTGCGGTCGCGAGCCGGTTGGGATTGCGCCCCGTCATCACGACGTGCGCGCCGGCACCGGCGAGCTGCAGGGAGGAGAAGAAACCCAGCCCCGCCGTGGATCCGGTGACCAGGTAGCGCCGACCGGTGAGGTCGGGCAGCTGCCGGGGGTCCCATTTCTCACGCGTCACGGGTCGAGACTACGTCGCGGGGCGCCACTAGGCTGGGCCCCATGCGGACACGCGCCGATATCGAGTGCTGGCTGACCGACATGGACGGCGTGCTCGTCCACGAGAACAAGCCCATCCCCGGCGCTGCCGAGCTGCTCGCGCAGTGGCGGAGCGAGGGGATCCCGTTCCTCGTGCTGACGAACAACCCCTTCTACACGCCGCGCGACCTCAGCGCCCGCCTGAAGATCTCCGGCCTCGAGGTGCCCGAAGACCGCATCTGGACGTCGGCGCTGGCGACGGCCGACTTCCTGAAGTCGCAGCATCCGGGCGGCAGTGCTTTCGTCATCGGCGAAGCGGGGCTCACGACGGCACTGCACGAGGCCGGCTACGTGATGACCGAGACGCATCCCGACTACGTCGTGGTCGGCGAGACGCGCAACTACTCGTTCGACCGCATCACGCAAGCGATCCGGTTCATCAACGCGGGCGCCCGCTTCATCATCACGAACCCGGATGCCACGGGCCCGACGCCCTCGGGGATCGTCCCCGCGACGGGCTCGTTCGCCGCCCTCATCACACACGCCACCGGGAAGACGCCGTACGTCGTCGGCAAGCCCAACCCGATGATGTTCCGCTCCGCGAT
Source organism: Stenotrophomonas maltophilia (assembly GCA_016807485.1). GTDB lineage: Bacteria > Actinomycetota > Actinomycetes > Actinomycetales > Microbacteriaceae > Microbacterium. The sequence goes on from JACEFY010000316.1 coordinate 2,601, forward strand.
GAACCAGATCGGCGCGCACTCCGAGAACACCGGGATGATCGGCGACCGCATGGACACCGATGTCGTCGCGGGGATCGAGGCGGGGCTGCACACCATCCTCGTGCGCACCGGCATCTCCGACGACGCCGAGATCGAGCGGTATCCGTTCCGCCCCGACGAGATCCTCGACTCGGTCGCCGACCTGCTGCGCGAAGAGCCGCTGGAGTCCGAGATGCCGGAGGGGCTGTGAGCTCGTTCGAGCAGACGCTGCTGTTCGCCTCGACGGGAGTGGTGCTGCTCGGCACGCTCGTGGTGTTCGTGATCCAGTACCTCCGCAGCCGAAAGGACGACGACTGATGGCGCTGTTCCTCGCGGTCTCCGCGCTCGTGGTCCTGCTGATCACCCTCGTGCTGTTCCTCCGCGCGCGCCGCGAGGCGCC
>JACEFY010000317.1 GCA_016807485.1 Stenotrophomonas maltophilia
GCGCTCGGCCGGATCGACGGCCGTCATCGCGGTGAGGAGCTTCCCCCAGCCGTATTCGAGCTCGCGCGGAATGGTCGGTGGCGCGCTGAGCCGGGCGATGATCGACTCGATCGGCGCCATCTGCGCGAACGCGCGAGCGCCCGTCAGCGCCTCCAGCAGCACGAGACCGAGCGAATAGACATCGGATGCCGGATGCGGCTCCGCGCCGCGCGCCCGCTCCGGCGACATGTAAGCGGCCGTACCCACCGCGACGCCGGGCGACGTGAGCCGGGCGGCGTCTTGCGAATGTGCAATGCCGAAATCGCTCAGAACCGCCCGCATGCCGACACCGCCGCCGAGCGGTGCGGACCGCAGCAGGATGTTGCCGGGTGTCACATCGCGGTGCACGATGCCCGCCTCGTGCACAACGCGCAGGGCATCGCCGATGTCGGCCGCGAGGGCGGCGACGGCGTCGGACGGGAGAGGCCCGGCATCCATCACGGCGCGAAGCGCTCCGCCGCCGACGTACTCGAGCACGAGGTAGTCGACGGAGGTTGCGGTGAAGCTGCCGTCGTAGAGCATGATGAGCGACGGATGCGTGACGGTGGCCAGCAGCCGCGCCTCCTTCTGGCGGCGCTCGCGGTCGCAGAGCCCGTCGGCGCGCGTGGTGAAGACTTTGATCGCGACATCGCGGCCCAGCTGGAGGTCGACGCCCCGGAAGACCGAGGCCATCGCGCCCGCGCCGAGGAAGCTCACGATGCGATAGCGCCCGTGCAGAACATCGCCGATGGCCGGCAGGCCGCTTTCCCCTGCCGCAGTCACGCCTGGAGCCCTCCGGCCATGACGCATCCTCCCCCTCGACATCACCGACGATACGGGCGCAGGGCAGAACGCCTCCGACCGTTGACGGAATGCTCGCGGCATGCTAAGCCGGGCTTCCCGAGGTGAGAGGTGGCGCTCGCGCACCCCTCCTCAGCCCGCAGAGGTGCACGAGCGCCACCTGAATGCCAGGCCTCCCCTGGCGGGAAAGTGGACGGTGCTCGCGCACCGCTCGTCCGTGCGCAGGGGTGCACGGGCGCCACCTGATCGGCCCAGCCTCCCCCTGGACGGGAAATGGATGGCGCTCACGCACCCCTCCTCGATCCGCAGGGGTGCACGGGCGCCACCCGGGTCGGCCCGAGGCGCGGGCACCCACGCGCGCCGGCAGCAACCTCAGCGCGCGGCCGAGGCGGCATCCAGGCGTCGCAACCGCAGCCGCGCCATGTCGTGGGCGCGGGGGCCCTCCCCCAGGCTCCGCTGCGCCACGCGCAGGACGACCCGTGTTGCGGTGACCACGGGCAGCCACGAGCGGCGCAGGCCCAGCAGGCGGCGGTAGCGGCGCGGGATGGTGGCGACCGCGCCCGCGAACAGGATGCGGTAGCCGACGCGCAGCGATCCCTCGAGCGGCACGGTGCGCAGGAACCGCACGACCTCATCGACACGCGCTCCGCCGCGGAGCGTGCCGTCGGCGAGGAGGGCATCCATGCGCGCGTGCAGTTCGGCGCGCGTCGTGGGCGGACGCGTGACGCCCATGAGCCGGCCCGCCGTCGCCCAGTCCGACACGTACGCGTCGGCGCCGCCGGGGATGGGTGCGCCCCAGCGGGTGTGCGCGGCGAGGAAGGCATCGGTGAAGGCGAGGTGCACCCAGTCGACGAGGTCGGCGTCCTCGGCGGAGTAGGTGCGGGCGGCGCCGCCGGCATCCGTGTACTCCCCGCGCACCGGCGCGTGGAATCGAGCGACGCGGCCGAGCTCTTCGCGCACCTGCTCCTCCGAACCGAAGGTCAGCGAGATCACCCACCGCACCGTGCCCGAGAGGCGCCCCAGCGGGTCGTCCCGATAGCGCGACCAATCGTGCACCCCGGCCATCGCACCCGGGTGGAGCGCCTGCAGAAGGAGGGCACGGATGCCGGCGACGAGCGTCGGCACCCCGGCGTGCACCGTCCAGGCGGGGCCGTCCTCCGCGAACAGCCCGCGGTCGTCGCCACGCTCAAGGCGCAGCACCCAGGGCGGCGTGCCGTCGGGATCGCCCGAGAGGGGCACCAGCAGACGCGCGCGGAGCGGCCGGGGCTGTCGTCGCGGGCTCATGATCCCATCATCACCCGCTGGGAGGACGGTGCGGGCGGGGTGCGGCATCCTGATTCGGATGCCGCACCGCACCGCGCTGCCCGCCCGAACGAGCGTGTCAGTACTTGGCCGACTGCCCGCCGTCGATCGGGACGACGACCGCGTTGACGTAAGACGCGTCGTCCGATAGCAGGAACGCGACGACTGCCGCGATCTCGGGCGCCTCGCCGTAGCGCTTCGTCGGGTTCTGCTGGATGAACTGCTCGGCGGCCTTCCGCGGGTTCTCGGGGTCGAGCTGCTTCATGGAATTCTCGACCATCGGGGTCCAGATGGCGCCCGGCGCGATCGCGTTGATGCGCACACCGAACTCGCCGTACTCGACCGCTGAGTTGCGCGTGAGGCCCACGACGCCGTGCTTGGCGGCGGCGTAGCCCGACTGGTTGCCGATGCCACGGATGCCACCGACGCTCGCCGTGTTGACGACGGCGCCGCTGCCCTGCTCCCGCATCACCTTCAGGACCTTCTCGAGCCCCAGGAACACCCCACGGAGGTTGATGCCGACGACGCGGTCGAACTCGCTTGCGGTGAAGTTCTCGGTGAGGTTCTGACGTCCCTCGATGCCGGCGTTGTTGAAGAAGCCGTCGATGCGCCCGAACGTCGACAGGGTCTCGTCGACATAGCGCTGCGTGTCGTCGTCGCTGGAGACGTCGGCGACGATGCTCAGCATCTTCGCATCGGCGGCTACTTCGCGCACCGCGTCGGTGGTGGCCGTAAGGCCGGCTTCGGAGACGTCGACGAGCGAAAGGGAGGCGCCCTCGGACGCGAGTCGGACCGCCGCTGCTCGTCCGAGGCCGGAACCCGCCCCCGTGATGAGGATGGTGCGGTCGGTGAATCGTGCGGTCATGTCGCTCTCCTTTTCGTATCGGG
>JACEFY010000318.1 GCA_016807485.1 Stenotrophomonas maltophilia
CGGCGGCTGTTCGAACGCGCCGCCGTCACGACGGCGCTCGACGACGCCGACATCGACGTGCGCGAGGGGTCGGCGGTCGGGATCATCGGGGAATCCGGGTCGGGCAAGTCCACGCTCATCCGTCTGCTGCTGGGACTCGACGTCCCCACGTCCGGCACCGTCGAGATGGCGGGCCGGCCGGTGGATGCCCGGGCTTCCGCCCGCGAGCTGCACTGGCTCCGCCAGCAGACCGGCATCGTCTTCCAAGATCCCTACGCGTCGCTCGATCCACGGATGAGCGTGGGGCGGATCATCGGCGAGCCGCTCTGGGCGCTCGGCATCGGCGGCGACCGTCGCGCGCGTGTGCGGGAGGTGCTCGCCCAGGTCGGGCTGGACGCCGACATGGCCGACCGCTATCCGCACGAGTTCTCCGGCGGCCAGCGCCAGCGCATCGCCCTCGCGCGTGCCATCGTGCACCGCCCGCGGCTCCTCGTCGGCGACGAGCCGCTCTCAGCGCTCGACGTCACAGTGCGTGCGCAGATCCTCGAGCTGCTGCGCGAACTCCGCCGCACCGAGCAGCTGACCCTCGTCATGGTCTCGCACGACATCGGCGTCGTCCAGAGCCTGTGCGACGAGGTCATCGTCATGAAGGACGGCCGCGTCGTCGAGGAAGGTCCGACCGAGAAGGTGCTGCTGCAGCCTCAGGTCTCCTACACGCGGCGGCTCCTCGCCTCGATTCCGGTCATCGACCCGAGCTGAACCTCGTGGCGTCCGTGGCCGGGTCTAGCCTGTCGCCATGCCCGCCATCATCCCCCCGTACCTGCTCTCCCGCCTCGCTGCGACCGACGCGCCGCATCTCGCCCGGGCCGCCGCCGCCGCGCGGGCGACGCTCGCGGCGCCCCGCAGGTATCTGCCGGTCCGGGCGACCATCGACCTGTCGGTCGACGGGGGCGCGCTGGTGGTCGAGGCCTCCCCCGCCCCCGACCGGGTGATCAGCGACGCCGAGATGCGCGAAGACCTCCCCGGGGTGCGCGTGCGCGGTGAGGACGACCCGGTGAGCGCCGACGCCGCCGTCAATCAGGCTTTCGATGGATTGGGGTCGACGTTCGCGCTCTACTGGGATGCATTCGGGCGCTCGTCGATCGACGGCGCCGGCGGCACGCTGCCGGCCACGGTGCACTACGGCGACCGCTACGACAACGCGTTCTGGAACGGCGAGCGCATGGTCTTCGGCGACGGCGACGGCGAGGTGTTCACCGGATTCACCCAGTCGCTCTCGGTGATCGCGCACGAGCTCACGCACGGGGTGGTCGAGCACTCCGGGGGCCTCGACTACTCCGGCCAGTCGGGTGCGCTCAATGAGTCGCTCGCCGACGTGTTCGGAGCGCTGGCCGAGCAGCACGCCGCCGGGCAGACCGCGGCAGACGCCTCGTGGCTCATCGGCGCGGGCATCTTCACCCCCGCGGTACAGGGCGTGGCACTGCGCTCGATGAGCGCCCCGGGCACGGCGTACGACGACGACGCCCTCGGCCGCGATCCGCAGCCGGCGCACATGCGCGACTTCGTCTCGACCGACGCCGACAACGGGGGCGTGCACATCAACTCCGGCATCCCGAACAAGGCGTTCCACCTCGTCGCCACAACCCTCGACGGGCACGCCTGGGAGCGCGCGGGCCGTATCTGGTATCTGGTCATGACGGGAGGCTCGCTCTCCCCCTCAGCCGACTTCGTCGAATTCGCGCGGGCCACCCTCGCCGTCGCGGCAGAGGAGTACGGTGAGCGATCGGAGGAGGTCGACGCCGTCCGCACCGCGTGGATCGGAGTCGGTGTGATCGACGATGCCGCATGAGAGCGACCCTGCCGACGATGAGGCCGTCGTCGCCGTCACGGTGGTGCGCTCCGGCGGGTTCGCCGGCCTGACCCGCCGCTGGGGCATCGATGCCGCACCCGCCGACGCCGACCCGTGGATCTCGCTCATCGAGCAGTGCCCCTGGGACGACGACGCGGCGATGTCCGTCGGTGCCGACCGGTTCTCGTGGTCCGTGCGCGCGACGGTCCCCGGTGCGGAGCGCCGCGCCGACCTCAGCGAAGCGCAGGTCGACGGCCCGTGGCGCGCGCTCATCGACGCGGTGCGCGCGGCGGCATCCGATCGCTGAGGCCCGTCAGTCGCGACGGCCGAACAGCGAGCGCTTCTTCGGGCGCGCGAGGTGCTTCTGCAGATAGATCGTGCCGATCGATCGGCCGAACTTGAACCCCACTTTGCCCATCCGGCCGACTTCGGTGAACCCGAGCCGCTCGTGGAGCGCGACCGAGGCTTCGGCACCCTTGTCGCTGATGACGGCGACCATCTCGCGGATGCCGCGCTCTTCGCACGCGGCGATGAGCGCCTGCAGCAGCGCCCGCCCGAGGCCCTTGCCGGTGGCGGCGTGGCCGAGGTAGATGGAGCTCTCCACGGTGTACCGGTACCCCGATGTCCCGGTCCAGGGTGCCACCAGCCCGTAGCCGAGGATCTGGTCGGTCGGTGAGACGGCCACGAGGAACGGCAGCGAGATCTTCTCGAGGAAGTCGAACTTGTCGAGCCACTGCTGGTGCGACCACCGCTTCTCGTCGAGGGTGACGACCGAATTGGTGACGTAGTAGTTGTAGATCTCGCGCACGTGCGGCATGTCGGTGCGCACGGCCGGCCGGATCGAATACGCGAAGGGCTGTTCGACCTCCGGCCGGCGTCGCAGGTGCGGGGGCACGCGGCGACGCGACTTCTCGTATTCCTCCTCGAGCATGCGGCTCAGCCTACGCGGCGGGCTCCGCGGGCGGGAGGTGCCAGTCGATGGGTTCCGCCCCGAGCCCGGCGAGCAGGTCGTTCGCGCGGGAGAACGGGCGCGAGCCGAAGAACCCCCGCCGCGCCGACAGCGGCGACGGGTGCGCCGACGAGATGATCGGAGTCTCGCCGAGGAGCGGTCGAGCGCGCTCGGCATCCTTGCCCCACAGGATCGCGACGAGTGGTCCGGGGCGGGC
>JACEFY010000319.1 GCA_016807485.1 Stenotrophomonas maltophilia
AAAGGGCGGATCCTTCCCTGTGAAATTCCGAGGTGCGCCGATAGGTCGGCGTGCAACGATAGACGGGCTCGTCACCAGGAACCGGCGGGCGACCTCGTTTCCCAGGGGGACATCATCGATCTCACGATCATCGTGCCGACCTTCAACGAAGCTCCGAATGTCGCGGAGCTCGTGCGGCGAACCACCGCAGCCGTCGCGGGCGTCGAGGCGGAGATCCTCTTCGTCGACGACAGCACCGACGACACCCCCGACGTCATCCGCGCCGTCGCCGCCACGGCGGCGATCCCGGTGCGCCTCATCCATCGCGATCAGGGCGTCGGCGGTCTGGGCGGCGCGGTGCTCGAGGGCTATCGGGCCGCGGCCGCCGACGTGTGCATCGTCATCGACGGCGATCTCCAGCATCCGCCCGAGAGTATCCCGGCCCTCTACGCCCGTTACCGTCAGGGTGGGGCCGATGTCGTGGTCGCGTCGCGCTACGCTGCGGGCGGCGCCTCGCAGGGTCTTGCCGACAAGACCCGTGTGTTCGTCTCGAAGGCGTCGACGGCTCTGACCAAGGCGATGTTCCCCATCCGGCTGAAGGACACCACCGACCCGATGACGGGGTTCTTCCTGGTCGACCGCACCGCCATCGATCTCGACGGCCTCCAGCCGCGCGGGTTCAAGATCCTGCTCGAGATCCTCGCGCGCAAGACGCTCCGGGTCGCCGAGGTGCCGTTCTCCTTCGCCGACCGGTTCGCGGGGGAGTCGAAGGCCTCGATGCGCCAGGGGCTGCACTTCCTGACCCAGCTCGCCGCCCTCCGCTTCGGCAAGATGTCGCTGTTCGCCGTCATCGGCGGACTCGGCGCGATCGCGAACGTGCTCATCGTGTGGGCGCTCACCCATGCGGGCGTCGGCTACATCACCTCGGCGATCATCGCCGCCGAGGTCACGATCATCGCGAACTTCCTGCTCATCGAACGATTCGTGTTCCAGGACATGCGCGGGCAGGCGTCCGGCGTCGGCTCGCGGTTCGCCAAGTCGTTCCTCTTCAACAACGCCGAGGCGGTCATCCGCATCCCGATCGTGGCGCTCATGGTCTCCACGAGCCACATCTCCGCGGTCGTGGCCACCGCGATCACGCTGGTCGTGGCGTTCTTCGTGCGGTTCGTGTTCCACTCGCTCGTCGTCTACGCACCGAAGAAGCCGGGCGCAAATCCTTCCCCCGCGCGGGCTGCGGTCGAAGAGATGGACCGGCAGGCGATGCAACCCGGAGAGCTGTAGGTCCCGTCGTGGAGAGCGCCGCCACGCTCGTCGTGCAGGTCGCGATCACGAAGGTCGACGCCCTCGCGGTGATCGCCCTCGCCTCGGGCGGCGCGGTCACGGGGGCACGCACGTCGCGTCCCCGGGTGGCGCTGGATGCCGGCGCCTGGGCCGAGGTCGACATCCCGAAGTTCGGTGAGCCCCCACCCCTGGCGATCGACGTGCGCTCGCCGCTCGGCCTCGACCACGCGCGTCTGTCGGCGCTGGCGCTCGCCGCCGCGCTCGAGCGCGAAGCCGGCTGGTCCGTCCACCCCGACTTCCCGCATCCGACCCGCTGAGAGCGGGGCGTAGCGCGCGCTCGATCGCGACGCAAGGCCCCGACCGGTTCTGGTGCGGCGATGGTTGCATCGGAGGATGACCGCCCGCGACCAGTTCTCGTTCACCGACCCCGTCACGCGCTACGCGCGCGTTGAGCCGCCGCTCCAGCACCAGGACGAGCCGGCCGTGCAGGGGAAGATGACCCCGGTGCCCGACCTCGGCGAAGACACCTACCGCGGCACGGGGCGCCTCGCGGGCCGGCGGGCGCTCATCACCGGCGGTGATTCGGGCATCGGCGGCGCGACGGCGATCGCCTTCGCGCGGGAGGGCGCCGATGTCGTGATCGTCCACCGGGCGGGCGAGGAGGACGACGCCGCGCACGTGCTCTCGCACATCGCGGATGCCGGGCGCCGGGGGGCGGCGATCGTCGCCGACATCACCGATCCCGCACGGTGTCGGGAGATCGTCGCGGAGGCGGTCGCCATCCTCGGCGGGCTCGACGTCCTCGTCAACAACGCGGGTAAGCAGACCGCCGTCGCCCACGTCGAGGACCTCGCCGACGAGCAGTTCGAGGCGACATTCCGCACGAATGTCTTCGCGCCGTTCTGGCTCATCAAGGCCGCGCTGGAGCACCTGCCCGCGGGTGCCACGATCATCAACACGGCGTCGCTCGAGGCGTATGTGCCCGCGCCGGACCGCCTCGACTACGCCGCGACGAAGGCCGCCATCAACAACCTGTCCAAGGGCCTCGCTCAGCAGCTGGCGCCACGCGGCATCCGGGTGAACGTCGTCGCACCGGGGCCGACATGGACGGCGCTCCAGGTCTCCGACGGTGTCTCCGACGAGCAGATGCGCGCGTTCGACGACGAGAACGAGTACCGTCGCGCCGGGCAGCCGGCCGAGATCGCCCCGGCGTTCGTCTTCCTCGCCTCCGCCGAATCGGGCTACGTCTCCGGAGAGACGCTCAACGTCAACGGCGGGATGGTCACTCCGTGAGTGCGCCGATCACGGTGTACGCCCTGCACGCCCTCGGCGGCAGCGGCGGAGCGTTCGCCGCTCTCGCCGAGCACCTGCCGGGCGGCATCCGGCTCGTCCCGATCGACCTGCCGGGTTTCGGAACCGCCCGAGACCTCCCGCCCCGCGGAGTGGAGGAGACGGCCACGCACGTCCTCGCCGAGATCGCCCGTGACGGGGCGCCCCGCTGGCTCGTCCTGGGGCACAGCATGGGCGGCAAGATCGCCTCGGTCGTCGCGCGTCGCGCACTCGAGGGGGCGGATGCCGTGTTCGGCCTCGTCGGCGTCGTGCTGCTGGCGGGGTCGCCGCCGGTGCCCGAGCCGATGGGCGAGGACAAGCGCGCAGAGATGCTCGCGTGGGCATCCGGCGGCCCGCTCGACGCGGG
>JACEFY010000032.1 GCA_016807485.1 Stenotrophomonas maltophilia
CGACGTTCGCTTCGTCGAAGAACTGCTTGACGGCCTCGTCCACGGTGACCGCCTTCAGGCCGAGCGCCTTGCCGAGGTCCCAGAACTTCTGCTCGAGCGCGCCGTAACCGACCACCGGGATGGGCGGGGCGTCGCCGATGCGGTCTTCGACCGAGGCGAGGTAGTCGGCGACCTGCTTGTCGGCACCCTCGAGCGTGGCGCCCGCGAGCTTCGAGCTGGATGCCGGGAAGCCGAGCGTGGTGCCGAAGATCTCGCCCGCCTCGGGGCTGTTGACCACGAAGTCGAGGAAGACGGCGGCCGCTTCGGGGTGCTCGGTCTTCGCCGAGATGGCCATCTGCAGGCCGGCCTGACGGTAGAGGTCCTTCGAGCCGACCTTGGCGGTGGGGGGAGCGATCAGCGAGATCGACGACGCACCCGAGTCGGCGAGGTAGCCGCCCAGGAAGTTGCTCCAGCTGGTCTCGGTCGCGGTGAGCCCCGCGCCGAAGCCGGACTTCGGCGCGATCTCCTCGAGACGGTTCTGCGGGATGGCGATGCCGTCGCGCAGCTCCTGACCCGACTCCCAGAACGCCTTCAGCTCGTCTTCGGTGAAGCCGAGCTTGCCGTCTTCGGTGTAGAGGTTCTTGCCCTCGGCGCGGAGCGCGAGCTCGAACGTCTGGATGCGCTGGGTGAGGTCGGTGCCGCCGTAGACGGCTCCCCCGGTCGCCTCGGTGGCATCGGCCATCCACGAGTAGAACTCGTCGAAGGTCGTGCCGCCCTCGGGCTCGGGCAGCGAGTTCGCGGCGATCAGGTCTTCGTTGACGAAGTTGGCCCAGGCGCTGTAGCCGGTGGGCAGGGAGTACTGCGTGCCGTTCAGCTGGCCGGTGCCGAGGAGCGCCTCGTCGAAAGTCGAGAAGTCGATGAGGTCCTTCACCGTCGACAGGTCGAGCACGTATCCCGGCTCGCCGTACTGGCGCAAGTAGCTGTCGGAGAACTGCCAGACGTCGGGCAGGCCGCCTCCGGCCGCTTCGGTCTGCCGCTTCTCCCAGTAGCTCGGGAAGTCGGTGAACTGCCCGTTGATCGTGATGTTCGGGTACTTCTTGTTGAACTCTTCGATGAGCTTCTCGTAGCGCGCCGCGCGGTCGTCGTTGCCCCACCAGGTGAAGGTCAGGGTGACTTCCTCGTCGGGGTCGAAGGTGGCTGCCGGTGTGGCGCTGCCACCCGCGCAGGCGGTGAGCGCGAGGGCTGCGGCGGCCGCGAGGGCGACGCCGGTCAGTGCCCGCTTCGTGGTGAACATCTTTGTCCTCTCTTGAACGTCTGCGTTCGGAGTGAACTCCGCGGACGTTCGTTGTCCGTGTGTGCCGCGCGTCTCATCCGGTGCATGGGAAAGCGCTTGCCGGTAACCGTACTACGGGTTGAAACGATTCGCAAGCAGTCTCGGAAAACGATTACCTGACTGCTCCCGCCGCCGACATCCCGGCAATGTTATCGCTACCATGCCCGCATATCCGCGACCGGGCTTGCGAGTCCGGCGCGATGGGTCGGGTGGGCGGCGAGGATCTCCGGCGTGATCACGGCACCGTCCGCCGCCGCCGAGGCGTAGATCGCCGACACCAGCTCGAACGAGCGCGCCGGCTCGTCGGCGGTCGCCGGCAGGGCCGTTCCGCTCAGCAGCGCATCGAACACGTCGCGCAGCAGGGGCCCGTGATCGCTGCGCTCCTCGGCATCCGGGAACGCCCACCCTTCGGCATCCGATTCGAACCCGGGCGCCGGCGTGATCTGCCAGTTCTCATGGGCATGGCCGTAGAGGTGGTCGACGGTGACCGTCGCCCGCTGCGTGTCGATGCGGATCGAACTCGTCTGCCGCGGCGAGACGGCGCTCGTGACGACCTGCGCGACGACGCCCGAGCGGAACACGATGGTCGCAGTGGAGGCATCCTCGGTCTGGGTCTCGCGATCCAGGCGCCAGAGTCGCCCGTGCACGCTCGCCCAGTCGCCGAGCAGGTGGCCGAGAAGATCGAGCTGGTGGATGCCGTGACCGAGCGTCGTGCCGCCCCCTTCGGTCTCCCATCTCCCGCGCCACGGCACCGCGAAGTACTCGTCGTCGCGGTACCAGAGCGTCTGGCAGACCGCGATCAGCGGGCGCCCGAGCGCACCGCTCGTCAGAAGTCCACGCACGTGCGCGGCCGCCGATCCGGTGCGCTGCTGGAAGACGACCGCCAGACGCCGATCGGCCGCGACGGCTGCCGCGCGCATCCGATCGAGCTCGTCGAGCGACGGCGCCGGCGGCTTCTCGACGACGACGTGCGCGCCGGCGGCGAGACTCGCCACGGCCTGATCGACGTGCGCGACCGGCGGTGTGCAGATGAGCACGACGTCGGGGTGCTCCTCGGCGAGCAGCGCCTCGAGAGATGCGAACACCGCAGGTGCACCCCAGGTGGCCGCGAAATCCGCGGCCTTCCCCGGGTCGGTGTCGGTCACCGCGACGAGCTCGGCGCGCGGATGCGCCTGCACGGCGCGCGCGTGCAGATGCGCGACGGCGCCGGTCCCGACGATCGCGCAGCGAAGGATGTCGGTCATGATCGGACGTCTCCTCGTTCGGGGGCGGGTGTGCGGAGCTCGGCGACGAGGCGCGCGCCGGCGGTGGTCGCGAGGTCGGAGACCGTCGCATCGCCGACCATCACGACCGCCGCCAGCTCCATCGTCTCGCCGGCGGCGAGCACCGCCTCCGCCACGGAGAACGGGGCGGGGCCGAGCCCGGCATACTCCCCGCTCCGCGCGAACCACGGGATTGCGCCGTCCGACGCGGGCGACGCGTCGAGCATGAGGATGCCGGCCGGGCGGTCGGGCGCGATGAACGCCGCCCACGGGGCGCGGGCACCGCGGGCCGACTCGCCGGCACCGCCCCCTCCGTCGGGACCGTGCGGCCCGAGGATCCGTCCACCGGTGAACGAGGTCGGCCCCCGCCAGAAGATCCCCGCGTAGCCCGCGTCGGGGCGGCCCTTGGTGGTGGGAGACCCGAAGGCGAGCGGCATCCCGGCGACGTTGCGCAGCCGACTCCGCCACGAGAGCGCCCACGTCTGATCGTCGATGGCCTGCGCCAAGAGGAAGCGCTCCTCCGCGAGCACGCCGCTGCCGTCCGCGGCGACCCAGTCGAGGCTCTCCTCGACGACCGCGACCGAGGCATCGCCGGCGACCGGAGCACGGAAAGACCGATGCACCTGCGCTCCGTTGTTCGGAAGCGGCACGTAGCCGGCGCCGTGGACGTAGGTCGGGCCGCCCCAGAAGTTGTGCGGCCCGACGGCGGGCAGCGCGAGCGAGAGACCCTTGTGCCAGACGTGGTCGTCGGGTCGGTAGGCGGTCACCTCGACGCCGCGGCGGGTGTGGAGCAACGCGTAGGGCCGCGGCGACTCGGGCGCGGGGTCGGTCGGCGCGTAGACGTACTCGGCGAGCGTCCGGTCTCCGTCGCGGAGGACCAGGCGCCCGGCGCCGTCGTCGGTGAAAAGCATGGGATCTCCGCGATGAGCTCGGTGAGCGCCCAGCCTACGACGGTACTTCGGAAAGCGCTATCCGTGACATTGCGACAATCTCGCGACATGATGAAGAACGTGCAGATCTCCCCCACTCCGACCTTCGGCGCCGCGATGGATTGGGCCCGCCGTCACGTGGATGCCGGCCGCATCCCGACCGCCGTCGTCGGCGTCGCGGACGCCGACGGCATCCTCGCCCTCGATGCCTTCGGCGCGACGGGCGACCGCGTCGCGCGGGTCGACGACGTGTATCGGCTCTTCTCGATCACGAAGCCGCTCACCGGCATCGCCGCGGCGCGCGCGATCGAGCGCGGGCTGCTGACGCCTCAGACCCTGCTCACCGAGGCCATGCCCGACTTCGGCCGATGGCGCGACGACCCCGTGCGACTCTGGCACCTGGCCAGTCACACGTCGGGCATCGGCGAGCCGCCACTCGATCCGCCCCGGTCGCTGCGGGAAGAACTGCGCGAGCGGGGCCGCGACTTCCCCGCCGGCAGCGCATCGCGCTATTCGACCATCGCATTCGAGGGCATCGCCGCGCTCATCGAGCACGCGACCGGCCGATCGTGGGATGCCGAGATCAGCGCGTGGGCGGCCGAGATCGGCGCGACGGGGCTGACCCTCGATCCGGACGACCCGGTGCCCATCCCCGACATCGCCGAAGCGGGGCTCGACCTCGACCGGTTCGTCGCGACCCGCGCGCCGGGGGCCGGCCTCTCCGGACGGGCCGGCGACCTCCTCGCACTCGGCAGCGAGCTCCTCCGGATCCACGCCGGAAAGACCGACGGCATCCTCCGCCCGGCCACCCTGGAGATGATGCTGCAGCCCCTCACGGGCGACATCGCCCGCCTCGACCCGTACCCCGCCGAACGCGGACAGGACTGGGGGTTCACCTGGAACCTCCGCACGCGGGCGCCGGGGCTGATCACCCGCGACGGCTACGGGCACGGCGGCTGGGCGGGCACCGAGCTCTGGATCCACCCCGAGGTGGGGCTGGCCTGGGTGCTCATGACGAACCGGGCGCAGCGCACCGGTGTCGACATCGACGAGCTCGACAACGCGGTGGTCTCGGCGCGGTGACCGCGCCATCGGCGACGCGATGGGCAGTCCTGCCCATCGCCACGTCCAGATCGTCCGCATAGGCTCGCACCACACCTCGCACTACACAGAGAGGGGCAGCGATGAGCGACATCAAGCTCGACTTCGACACGCTGGGGCAGTCGCGCTCACGCGTCGACGCGGCGATCTCGACGTTCCAGAGCGCGGGCCGGGTCGGCGACGACATCGCGGCGCTCACCGGAGAGTCTCGGCTCGAGGGGAAGGTCCGGGACTTCGCCGGCAACTGGGATGCGAACCGCGCCGCGCTCGAGGAGCAGCTGACCTTCATCCGCGACTCGCTCGAGGCTGTCATCGACGTGATGACCGATCTCGACGTCGATCTCGCCGACTCCCTGACGCAGGCGATGGTCGATGCCGTCATCCCGGAGGTCCCGGAATGAGCGCGCTCGAAGCGGATTACGCCGACGTGTTCGCCGGGAATCCCGACCTCCTCGGCACGCGGGCGCAAGACCTCGCACGCGCCGCCGGGGCGATCTCCCGAGCAACCGAAGCCCTGAACGCCCTCGTCGACGGGCAGACGAGCAACGCCATCGACACGATCGCGGCGACGGCGACCGAAACGGCCTCCGCGCTGACGAAGGCCGAGGCGCGCTACACGGGCACCGCCGGAGCACTCCAGACCTTCGCCATCGAGCTTGCGCCCATTCAGGCCACCGCACGGGCAGCCGTCGCCAGCGCGGAGTACTACGAGAGTCGCACGTACCGCATCGAATCCGACATCGACGACAACCAGATCGCCATCACCCGGGCCGAAGCGGAGGGCTTGCCGACCGACGATCTGTGGGACGAGTACCGTCGGCTCAACTCACGGCTGGGCACCGCCAACCAGGCGGTCGACGACGCGCGCAGCACCCTGCATCGCGCCCGCGACGACATCCGCGCGGCGGCCGACCGCGCCATCGCCTCCATCGACTCCGCGATCTCCGACGGCGCAGACTCCTTCGCCGACGACTGGAATCAATTCTGGGCAGGCGTCGGTAACGTGTTCTCGGCGATCACGGAGTGGGCCGAGAACTTCTTCGTCGACCTCGCCTCAGCTCTCATCGACATCATCGCGACGGTCCTCACGGCCCTCCTCGTGGTGTTGCTCGTCGTGGTGGCCCTCGTCGCGGCGATCGCCCTCGTCGGGGTCCTCCTGCTGGCGCCGGAACTGCTCATCCCTCTCCTGCTCACTATCGCGGGGGCGCTCGTCCTCGTCGTCGGTGCGCTCATTCTGGTTCGCGTGGGGAGCGACGTCGGCAAAGAGACGCCCACGGTGGAGCCCTACGAGCCGCAACGCGACGACGCCTCGCCCGACGGCCTCGAGGGTGTCTTCGGCGAAGCGGGCTTCGTGGACCGCGAAGGTGGTGCCGATCAGACCGTGGTGAAGATCGAGAAGATCGTCGCCGCCGACGGCTCCGTTTCCTGGCGGATCATCCTGCCCAGCACGCAGGATTGGCAGGCGCTGGCATCGACGATGTCGGGCGAGGACTTCGCACTGTTCCAGGCCATGCAGGATTCCGGTGCGGTCAACGACGTGGACAGCAATATGGCCCTCGTCCTCTTCCCGAGCCTCCGCACCCAGTACGAGCGAGCCGTCATGGAGGCGATGGAGCAGGCGGGCATCCCTGGCGGTCCCGACGGAGACCCCATCATGTTGGTCGGATTCAGCCAGGGCGGCATTCTCGCCGGGCACCTGGCAGCGAACCGTTCCGACTCGTACAACTTCGCCGCGGTCGTGGTGTGCGGCGCACCGATCGACAACATGGCCATCCCCGATTCCACACGGGTCATCTCCGTCCAGCACGAGGGTGACCCCGTGCCGACCCTCGACTTCTTCACCGACCCTCCGGTGCGCGACAATTGGCAGACGATCACGGCGACCGCCCCAGGCGACCCGTCCGACGTCGCCGACATCCACAATTCATCCAAATACAGCATCACTCTCGAGGAGAACCTGCAGGATCTCGGCGACATCGACGATCTCGACCAGTTCTTCGACGGCCCGGACAGCTACACGGAAGCGGAGTACTACGCATGGCACGAGTGACGTGGAGCAGAGGGTCTACGCTGGCCGGCGTGGCTGTGGCGATCGCCGTCGTGTGCGCGGCATGCGCGCCCTCATCCCAGGGCACCGAGGAGGAACACGTGTCCGAAGTCGTCGCTGCCGTGACAGCGTCGGATCCCCGCGTCACTCGAGCCTCTGCCGAGAAGAGCATCGACGGCCTGTCGTCGGGATGGATCGTCGACGTCGTCCTCTCGGGCACCGATCCGGTGACCCCCGATGAGCTCGGTGCCCTGCTGTCGGCCGCGCGCCACGCGGGCGACCGAGATCCGGGACACATCGATCTGTTCGCGACCGACGAAGGCGGCACGTCCTTCGATCTCACGTCTGCTGCCGACACGCTCGGCCTGCGCTACAGCAATATCGGCGCGGGAATCGGGGTACCCACCGACCTCCTCGACGACGTGCTCGGCGCGGGAGGATGAGTCGCCTCGAGACTGTCGCGCCGCCGCTGCGCTTTCGACTGCTCGGGTCGTGGCATCCCGTACTCCTGAACCAGCTCGCCACACCCGACCTGATCGCCGAATTCATCGCGTCCGTCGTAGGAAAGCGCGACATCGACGCGACGATCCGCGCTCGCATGCGCCGCGACCTCGAGACCGCGATCGCGACGGCGCAGACCGGTCACGCGCAGGCGATGTTCATCGCGACAGAGATCACCCCCGGGCTGCCGATGCCGGTGACGCTCACCTTGTACTCACCGCCGCGCATGCGGATGAGCCCGGCTGTGGGGACCGCGCCCGGAACGGTCATGTCGGTGCTGATGGACTCGTTCTCGCGCACAGCGATGCCGCACCTCGACACCGCCCGCCGATCCTCCATCGCCGGCTCGGAGATCGTCCGCCTGCATCACGTCGACGACCACGACATCCCCGAGCAGCCCGAACTCCACACCCGGACGCTGACCGCGGACTACTGGTACACGGTTCCCGGATCGAAGCAGGTCGTCGTCGCCACGTTCTCGACGCCGATGGGCGACATCCCGAATCTGATGCTCGACTATTTCGACGCCCTGGTGCGCGCGTCGTACTGGGAAGAGCCGGCCACCTGAGACGAGACGCACAGCGGCCAGCGCAGTGCGGAGTTGACCGGGCACCCCCCGGAACGGCGAGAATGGCATCGTGAACACCTCCCCCTCGCCCACCGTCCGGCATCGCGGCTGGACGACGCCCGCTCGGGCAGCGGCCATGCCGGCGCCCGAGGAAGCGGCGCGCGGCCTGACGGTCACCGATCGCGCGGTGCTGAGAGGCGGCGTCGGTTTCGTCCCCGTCTCCGGGGAGCTGCACTACAGCCGTCTTCCTCGCGCGCGCTGGGGCGAGCGCCTGCGCCAACTGCGCGCGGCCGGCATCAGCCTCGCGTCGACCTACGTCATCTGGAATCACCATTCGAGCGCGCGCGGCGACGCGCGATTCGACGGCAACCTCGACGTCGGCGCGTTCGTCGACGAGGTGGAGGCGGCCGGACTCGAACTCGTCCTCCGCATCGGACCGTGGGTGCACGGCGAGGTGCGCAACGGCGGGTTCCCCGACTGGGTGCAGGATGCCGACCTCGAGCACCGGAGCGATGATCCGGCCTACCTCGCGCTCGTGACGGAGTGGTTCGGCCAGCTCGCGGGCGCCCTGGCAGGGCGGGCACGACCGGGCGGGCCGATCGTCGGCATCCAGCTCGAGAACGAGCTCTACGACCGGCCCGAGCACCTCGTCACCCTCAAGCGGCTCGCGCGGGAAGCAGGCATATCCGCGCCGCTCTGGACGGCGACCGCATGGGGCGGCGCGGAGCTCCCCGACGGCGAGGTCTTCCCGCTCTTCAGCGGCTACGCCGACGGATTCTGGGCCGACCCGGAGGATGACTGGCATCCGAGCTTCCGGGCGCACTTCTTCTTCTCGCACGAGTGGGACGACCCGGGCGTCGGAGCCGACGTGCGCGCGACACAGGGGTTCGCCGACAGCGGGACCATCGAGACCGACCTGCACGGCTTCCCCCCGGCGACGTGCGAGCTGGGCTCCGGCATGGCGACCGCGTATCACCGCCGCCCGGTGCTGGGCGCCGCGGACATCGCCGCGCTCGCCAACGTGACCATCGGCAACGGATCGGCGTGGCAGGGGTATTTCATGTACGTCGGGGGCGTGAACCCCGCGCCGCAGCTGCAGGAGAGTCACGCGACGGCCTACCCGAACGACATGCCGGAGTTCGGCTACGACTTCCACGCGCCGATCGGACAGTCCGGCGATCTGCACCCGTCGGCCGCACCGCTGCGCCTGCAGCACGCCTTCCTCGCTGCTTTCGGCGACCGTCTCGCCGACATGACCTCGACGCTGCCCGACGTGCTGCCGTCCGGACAGGACGACACATCCACGCTCCGGTGGGCCCTGCGCTCGGACGGAGCGCAGGGGGTCGTCGTGATCGCGCAGCACCAGCCGTACGAGCCCGTCGCCGACGCGGAGGGCGCTCTGAGGGTGATCCTCGCCGACGAGGAGATCGCCTTCCCGGCGCCCACCGTTCCGAGCGGCACGATCGCCCGCTGGCCGGTCGCCTGGCGCGTCGGCGGATCGCTTGTCGACTGGGCGACGGCGTCTCTGCTGACCGAGCTGCCCGGCGGAACCCTCGTGCTGGTGGCCGAACCGGGCCTCGATCCGCGCGTCTCGCTCGACGGCAAGGTGTATGCCGGCGACGGCATGCACCGGTCGGGCGCAGCGCGCGTGCTCGTCGTCCCCGCGGCCGACGCGGCGCACCTGTGGGTGCGCGACGCCCCCGCCGGCCGCGCGCTGCTGCGGACGCGCGGCGAACTCGCCTGGAGCGATGCGGAACTGCTCCACCGGGGCGAGCTGCCGGTCGAGCAGTTCGACGAGGCGTCCGAGACGTGGCGTGCGCTGCCCGACGCACCCACCGACCTGCCCGCTCCCGTCGCCGTCGTTCCGACCCTGCTTCGCGCCGCCGCGGGCGTTCCGGCCGATCACGGATTCCAGGGCCTCCGGCACTCCGCGCCCCGCCGCGACACGATCGACGAGCTCGCCGCCGTGTTCGCGCTCGCGCTTCCGGACGCGGCGTTCACGGCAGATAGCGTGCTCGACGTCGACTGGGCGGGCGACGTCGCCGAGTTGCGCGTCGACGGGCGCACGGTCGACGACCGCTTCTGGGACGGCGAGCGCTGGACGGTGTCGGTGGTGGATGCCGGCATCCACCCCACCAGCGCCGTGACGCTGCACATCCTGCCTCTCTCGGCCGACACGACGATCGGGCTCCCCGCCGCCGCCCGCGCGCGGCTCGGAGGGGAGCAGCTGTGCGCCGTCGATGCCGTGACGGTGCGACCGCGCGGCGCATGGCGGAAGGTGGACCCCGAATGACGAGCGACCTCGTCCGCATCTACCCGGCGGCGTCGCCGAACGGGTCGGGGCTCGTCTGGGCCCACGGCGGCGGATTCGCCTTCGGCGACCTCGACATGCCCGAAGCCGACTTCGTCGCCCGAACGCTCGCCGAGGCGGGCACGACGGTCGTGAGCGTCGACTATCGGCTCGCGGCCGGCGGAGTGCGATTCCCGGTTCCCCTCGATGACGTCGTCACCGCCTGGGAGTGGACGCACGCGCGCCGGGAGGAGCTCGGCATCGATCGCCTGGCGATCGGCGGAGCGAGCGCGGGCGGCAATCTGGCCGCTGCCACCGCGCTGCGCCTCGCCGGCACCGCGACAGCGCCCGATCTCGTGGTGCTCGCCTATCCGACGCTGCTGGCGATCCAGCCCGCTCCCGATGCCCGGCTCCGCGCCGCGCTCGACGCCGATCCGTTCGCCGACCGCTTCGGGCCCCAGGTGGTGCGCGAGATGTACGAGAACTACCTCGGAGCCCCGGCATCCGCCGCTCCCGTCGAGGCCGCGCCCGGCCTCGCGACGGCGGCGCAGCTCGCCGACTACCCGCCGACGCTCATCGTCAACGGCGACATCGACGAGCTGCGGGTGTCGGCCGAGGTCTTCGCCGCGACGCTGCGGGCCGCCGGCCGCGAGATCGAGTGCGTCCTCGAACCGGGCACCGGGCACGGGTTCCTCAATCGACCCGAAGAGCCCGCCGCCACCGCCGTCCTCGCGCGCATCGCGGCCCGCCTGGCCGCCTGAGCGCCGGCCGATCGCCCGTCGGCGCCGCGGTCAGAACTCGGTGTGACCGAGGTCGAGGTCGCCCACGAAGCGGACGGTCCGCTCGCCGAGCGCCTCGAACTCGAGCACGGTGACGAGGTTCTCGCCCGCGCGGGTCGCCGGAGCGGGGACGAACAGCGTCCGCTGCGGGCCGGAGCGCCAGTAGCGGCCGAGGCAGAAGCCGTTGACCCACACGAGACCCTTGCCCCAGCCGTCGGTCGACAGCGCGAGGTCGCCCGGCTCGGCGAGCGAGACGGTCGCCTCGAAGACGTGCGCGCCGGCCGTGAGCGGCGCCTCCTGCGGTGCGGGTTGCAGGCTGGATCCGCTCGCGAAGGCGTCCAGGGGCACCGCCGACGCGGTCCAGCCTGTAACTGCCACGCCGTCGAAGGTCGCCGGGCCGATGAGGCCCTTCGGCTCGCCGATGCGGGGTCCGTAGTTGACGCGGCCCTGGTCTTCGACGAGGAGCTCGAGCACACCCTCCCCCCGCGGCAGGGTGATGGTCCACGCGTGGTCCTCGCGGGCGAGCACCCCGACGGGCAGGCCGTCGAGGCTGACCCAGGCCCGGTCGCGCACCTCGGCGAAGGCCAAGACGCCGGCGCCGGGCCCGTGGTCGAGCTCGACGCGGTAGCGGGCGAGCCCGCGCGAGACCCCGAGCGCGTCCATGGTCGGCACCTCGTCGTGCGCCTGCCAGTCGGGTGCGACGAGGTCGGCCAGCGCGCCGACGGGCCTCAGCGGCGCC
>JACEFY010000320.1 GCA_016807485.1 Stenotrophomonas maltophilia
CGACGCGGCCAGGTCGGTGTCGAGATCCTCGAACGTGTCGATCACGGCTCGGAGGTACTCGGCGATGAACGTGAGGTTCTCCTCGAGCTTGCCGCGCGCGATATCCCACTTGCCACCGAAGTCGCGGACCTTGCCGGCGAGCCCGTCGTGACCCGTGTAGCCCGCCGTCTCGTCGGCGATGCGCTCGGCCGTCGAGAAGTCGCCCGCGATCCTCTCGGCGCTGCTCGCGCTCGAGAGCACTTCGCTCACGTCGATCTTGAGGTCTGCCACGACCGCCCCTTCCGTCGGGACCAACCTATGCAGGATCGCCGGATCGAGCGATGGGCACAACAACCCATGTGCGCGTTCGGGTGCCTACGCTGGAGGGATGACCACGATTCCTTCCCTCACCCTCAACGACGGCCACTCCATCCCTCAGCTCGGCTTCGGCGTGTTCAAGGTCGATCCCGCGAAGACCGAACGCATCGTCTCCGACGCCCTCGAGGCCGGCTACCGCCACATCGACACCGCGGCGATCTACGGCAATGAGGAGGGGGTCGGTCGGGCGATCGCGGCGAGTGGTCTCGCGCGTGACGAGATCTTCCTCACGACGAAGCTCTGGAACGACCGGCAGGCGGGCGACGACCCCCACGCGGCGATCGACGAGAGCCTCGCCAAGCTCGGCGTCGACGCCGTCGACCTGTACCTCGTGCACTGGCCGGCGCCGGCCAACGGCAACTACGTCAACGCGTGGGAGAAGCTCGTCGAGATCCGCGATGCCGGCAAGGCCCGGAGCATCGGCGTCTCCAACCACCTGCCGACCCACCTCGAGGAGATCATCGCCGCGACCGGGGTCACGCCGGCCGTCGACCAGATCGAGCTGCACCCGGCCTATCAGCAGCGCGAGGTGACCTCGTTCGCGGCGGATCACGGCATCCTCATCGAAGCGTGGGGTCCGCTCGGACAGGGGAAGTACCCGCTCTTCGACGAGGCACCCGTCGTCGCCGCGGCGGCCGCGCACGGGAAGACGCCCGCGCAGGTCGTGCTGCGCTGGCACCTGCAGGAGGGCTACATCGTCTTCCCGAAGTCGAACGACCCGGCGCGCCTGCGCGAGAACCTCGACCTGTTCGACTTCGCGCTGAGCGCCGATGAGCAGGCCGCCATCACGGCGCTCGAACGCGGCGGCCGCGTCTCGGTGCACCCCGACGAGGTGAACTGACGGGCTAGATCCAGCCCGGCATCCAGTTGTGCAGGCGGTAGAAGTCGTACGGCACCTGCATCGCCGACCACAGCGGATACCAGAAGACCGAGAGCAGGACCGCGACGCCGAGGAAGATGAGCACCACCCGCCGGCCGGCGATCCGCCGGTCGGCGGGGGCGTGCGCGGGGCCGGCGATGTCGCGGAGCGCGAAGGTCAGCGCGAGCAGCAGGAACGGCCACATGACGATCGTGTAGAACTGGAAGATCGTCCGCTCGGGGAACATCATCCAGGGCAGCCAGGTGGCCGCGATCCCCGTCAACACCACCGCGTACCGCCAGTCGCGGGCCACGACGAAGCGGTAGACGAGGTAGATCATCGCCGCCATGCTCGCGTACCAGAGCAGCGGGTTGGGCATGCTGTACAGGATCTCGAGGCAGCCGCTCTCGCCCCCCGTGCAGCCCGCCTCGCCGGCCGCGGTGCTGCCCGCGTACATCGACGTCGGCCGCCACAGCAGCGGCCAGATCCACGCCGGGCTCATGTAGCTGTGCGGCGACGTCATGCCGGTCATCGAACCGTAGATGGTCTCGTGGTAGCGCCACAGGCTCTGGAGGGAGACCGGCACCCAGCTGAAGATCCCGGTCGCCGGCGCCGCGTCGGCGGCGTGCCGATCGTAGCCGCCGTCGCTCGTCAGCCACCCGATCCACGACGAGAGGTACACGACGAACGCGATGGGGACGAGGAGGACGAAGGATGCCACGCCCTGGCGGACGCCATCCACCGGCCAGAACGTGACCCCCAGCCGCCGCCGCTCGAGCGCATCGGTGACCACGAGGTACAGGCCGATCGCGGCGAGCACCCAGACGCCCGACCACTTGACGGCCGTCGCCGCACCCGCGGCCGCGCCGGCCGCGACGATCCAGGGCCGGTTCCACAGCACCGCGCCCCAGGCGGGGGGCTCGCCGTCGCGCTCGCGCGCGACGACCGCCGCCGCGAGGCGGTCGAGGTGCCTCCGGCGATCGAGTACGGCGAACCAGAACGTCAGCAGGACGAAGAAGGTGAGGAAGATGTCGAGGAGCGCGACGCGACTCATGACGATCCCCAGGCCGTCGATCGCGAACAGGAACGACGCGATGCTCGCGAAGACCGTCGACGACGTCAGCGCCTTCGCGAGGAAGAAGAGCACCAGCACGCACGCCGTGCCGAACAGGGCCGTCGCCACGCGCCACCCGAACGACGATTCCGGCCCGAAGAGGGCCATTCCGGCGCCGATCAGGAACTTGCCGAGCGGCGGGTGGACGACGAAGCTCGCCGCCGTCGTGAAGATGTCGGTCTCACCGGCCGCGAATCGGGCGTCGGCCCCATCGGGCCACGTCGCGGCGTAGCCGAGGTTCCACTGGCTCCACGCATCCTTGACGTAGTAGGTCTCGTCGAAGACGAGGGCATGCGGGTTCCCGAGGTTCCAGAACCGCAGGATCGCCGCCAGCAGGGTGATCAGCAGCGGGGCCAGCCATCCGTACAGCCGCTGCAGGCGCGGCTCGGCGGCGAGGCGCGCGCGCCATCCGTCGTAGAAGGAGGGCCGCTCGGCGGGCAGCAGCGGCGGGGCGATGCTCGTCACGACGACCAGCCTATGCTGGGGCGGTGATCATCCTCGCGGCGACGCCCATCGGCAACCTCGGGGATGCCTCCGGCCGGCTCCGCGCCGCCCTCGAGGAAGCGACCGTCGTCGCCTCGGAAGACACCCGCACGACGGTGCGCCTGCTGCAGGGTCTCGGC
>JACEFY010000321.1 GCA_016807485.1 Stenotrophomonas maltophilia
CGAGCGCCATCGCCGACAACGCGTCGTGGATGACGGCGTCGGCGGGAGCATCGCGGAGCGCCCGGACGCTGTAGGCGGTGGAGTTCAGCAGGCCGAAGCCGGCGTGGGCGCGCACCCGGAGTTCGTCGGGGGAGCGGTGCGGATGCAGGAGCGCGAGCACCCCGATCCACAGATCGACGTACTCGCGCTGCAGGCGGCGCACGGTGTGCCGGTCGCCGTCGCTGAGGTGCGGGAGATCGCGGTCGTGGACGCGGATGACGTCGGCGTCGGCGAGGGCGAACTCGACATGGAAGCCGACGAGGGCACGCAGGTGCGCATCGGGCATGGCGGATTCCGCGACCACGGCCCGCCCGCCGGCGAGGAGGTCGTCACTGGCGCGCAGGAGGATCGCCCCGAGGAGGGCACGTTTGCTCGCGAAGTGCCGGTAGACGGCGGGCCCCGTGATCCCGACCGCCGAGCCGAGGTCTTCGAGGCTCACGCCGTCGAACCCGGATGCGGCGAACAGGCGGGCGGCTTCCTGGAGGAGGGCGTCGTGGCGGTCGGCCTTCGCGCGCTCGCGCGGCGTGGCGTCCGCCTCGGGAGGTGTCATTGCCATGCCAGTTAATCCTCGCTAACCTGGTGACAGTTTGGGTTAGTGAACACTAACCCATGCCCGTGACGGCACGCCAGTACGAGCCGTGCACCGACATCGAAGGAGATGGCATGGGAGTGCTCGACCTGTCCGCATACGGTCTGTCGGACGACCAGTACGAGCTCGCCGCGATGGTGCGGGCGTTCGCCGACGAGGTGGTCGCCCCGCAGGCCTACGAAGCCGACCGCACCAAGACCCTGCCGCTTCCGGTCGTCGCCCAGATGGGCGAGATGGGCCTGTTCGGACTGCCGTTCCCCGAAGAGGTCGGGGGACAGGGCGGCGACTACCTCACCCTGGGACTCGCGATCGAGGCGCTCGCGCGCGTCGACCAGTCGATCGCCATCACCCTGGAAGCGGGCGTGAGCCTCGGCGCCATGCCGGTCTTCCGCTTCGGCACCGCAGAGCAGCGTGCCGAGTTCCTGCCGGACCTCCTCACCGGCCGCGCACTCGCCGGCTTCGGCCTCACCGAGCCCGAGGCGGGGTCGGATGCCGGCGCGACCCGCACGACCGCGCGCCTCGACGGCGGCGACTGGGTGATCGACGGTGCGAAACAGTTCATCACCAACTCGGGAACAGCCATCACCCGCTTCGTCACGGTGACCGCGGTCACCGGCGAGCAGGACGGCCGCAAGGAGATCTCGACCATCATCGTGCCGTCGGGGACCCCCGGGTTCACCGTCGGCCCCGCCTACGACAAAGTCGGCTGGCACGCCTCCGACACGCATCCGCTCTCGTTCGCGTCGGCACGGGTACCCGAGGCGAACCTCCTCGGCGCGCGGGGGCGGGGGTTCTCGCACTTCCTGCACATCCTGGACGAGGGTCGCATCGCGATCGCCGCGCTCTCGACGGGAGCGGCCGAAGGCTGCCTCGAGGCGGCGATCGACTACGCGCGCAGCCGCCGCGTGTTCGGCGAACCGCTCGCCGGGCGGCAGGCCATCCAGTTCCAGATCGCGCGGATGCAGCTGCGGGTCCATAACGCGCGGCTGGCGTGGCTCCACGCGGCGCGGCTGCGCGATGCCGGCGAGCCGTTCAAGACGGCCGCCGCCATCGCCAAGCTCACCGCGAGCGACGCGGCGATGGACAACGCGCGCGACGCCACACAGATCTTCGGCGGCAACGGCTTCATGAACGAATACCCCGTCGCCCGGCACTACCGCGACTCGAAGATCCTCGAGATCGGCGAGGGCACCACCGAAGTGCAGCTGCTCGTGATCGCCCGGGCCCTCGGGCTGGACGGGGATCGGCGATGACCGACATCGTCCAGCGCGGCCTCTACCTCGAGGAGTTCGTCGTCGGGGCGCGATACCGGCACGCCCCGGGACGGACGGCGACGGAAGCCGACAACGTCCTCTTCTCCTCACTCACGATGAACACGCAGGCCCTGCACCTGGATGCCGCGTACTCGGAGACGCAGCCCTTCGGACAGCGCCTCATCAACTCGATGTGGACCCTCGCGACGATGGTCGGCGCGTCGGTGGCGCAGT
This sequence comes from Stenotrophomonas maltophilia, assembly GCA_016807485.1. GTDB lineage: Bacteria > Actinomycetota > Actinomycetes > Actinomycetales > Microbacteriaceae > Microbacterium. Next base: position 2,116 of record JACEFY010000321.1, read on the forward strand.
TGACCCAGGGGACCCTCGTCGCGCAGCTCGCGCTGACGGACATCTCGTTCCCGCATCCGCTCTTCGCGGGCGACACCCTCACGACGACGACGGAGATCGTCGACGCACGCCCCTCGGCGTCGCGGCCGGGGCAGGGGGTCGTGACGATGCGGCACACGGGGCGCAACCAGCACGGCGAGGTCGTCGCGACGGCGATCCGCGTCGCCCTGGTGTGGCGCGGCCCCGAGGGGGGCGCCCGATGAGATTCGAGTCCGGTCCGGCGCTGCTCTTCTGCCCCGCCGACCGCCCCGAACGCTTCGCGAAAGCGCTCGAGCGGGCCGACGCCGTCATCCTCGACCTCGAGGACGCCGTCGCCCCGGGCGACAAGCGCGCCGCCCGCGGGGCCGTCATCGACGCGCACCTCGACCCATCGCGGGTCGTCGTGCGGGTGAACCCCCTCGAGTCCGAGGATTTCGCCGCCGACATGGCGACGCTGTCGCAGACGGACTACCGCACGATCATGATCGCCAAGGCCGCCTCGGCGAAGCGTGTGGCCCAGGTCGATCCGCGCTTCGCCGTCATCGCGCTCTGCGAGACCGCCGCCGGTGTCGTCGCCGCCGAGAAGATCGCCCGCCAGCCGAACGTGACCGGTCTGATGTGGGGCGCGGAAGATCTCATCGCCTCGCTCGGCGGCACGGCGAGCCGCGACGGGCGCGGGCGCTATCGGCAGGCCGCGCGCCACGCACGCGCGCACGTCCTGCTCGCGGCGAGGGCAGCGGGGAAGGCGGCGATCGACGCCGTGCACCTCGACATCTCCGACACGGCCGGGCTGCGCCGCGAGGCGGAGGATGCCGCCGC
>JACEFY010000322.1 GCA_016807485.1 Stenotrophomonas maltophilia
TCGGCAGTCGCCACCAGGTGTTCGCGCCGGTCCTCGACGAGCTGACGGCCCACCACCACGTCGTCGCCCTCGACTTTCCCGGGTTCGGCGACGCCCCGCCCGATCCCGCGGTTCGCCCGGGCGTGGCGGGCTACGCGGACTGGGTCGAGCGTGAGCTCGGTCGCCGCGGCATCCACCGGCCGCACATCGTCGGCAGCTCGATGGGAGGCGGCATCGCGCTCGAACTCGCCCGTCGCGGCGTCGCGAGTCGCGTGACAGTGTTCTCGCCGATCGGGTTCTGGTCCACCCCGGAACGGGTGTGGACCCAGTGGTTCCTCACGCGCATGCGCGATGCCGCCCGGGCGCTGCCCCGGCTCCTCGAGCGGGCCGTCGCCGTCCGCGGCATCCGCACCGTCCTCCTCGGGCCGTTCTTCGGCCGCCCGGCGCACGTCAGCGGGCCCGATGCCGTGGCCGATCTGCGCGCACTGGCGTCGGCACGCGCGTTCGACGCCGCGCGCGACGCGTTCGCGGGCTTCACCGCGCCGACGCCGAACCCGCACGTGCCGGTCGTCGTGGTGTGGGGTCGACGCGACGTCATCCTGCCGTTCGTCACCCAGTCGCGCCGCGCGCGGCGGCGCTACCCCGGCGCGCGGCATGTCGCCCTCGGCGGCTGCGGCCACCTCCCCTTCTCCGACGACCCCCGCGTGTGCGCCGCTCTCATCGCGCGCACGCATCCGTTCACCCCGCCGGCGGATCCCCCCGTCCAGCCCGAGCTTCAGGACCGCACATGAAGAGCACCTTCTACACCGACGACCACGAGGCGTACCGCGAGAGCGTGCGCGCCTTCCTGCGCCGCGAGGTCGAGCCGCACCACGAGCGCTGGGAGCGCGAGCACGCCGTCGACCGCGCGATCTGGCAGAAGGCCGGCGCGAACGGGATGCTGGGACTCGGCGTCCCCGAGGAGTTCGGTGGCGGCGGCGAGCCCGACTACCGCTACCGGTTCGTCTTCGCCGAGGAGATCGCCCGCACCGGATTCACGTCGTTCGGCATCGGCATCGGCCTGCAGGACGACATCGTGATCCCCTACCTCCTCGACCTCGCGACCCCTCAGCAGAAGCAGCGCTGGCTGCCGGGCCTCGCGTCCGGATCTCTCATCGGCGCGATCGCGATGACCGAGCCCGGCACCGGCAGCGACCTGCAGGGCATCCGCACCGCCGCCGTGCGCGACGGCGACGGCTGGGTGCTGAACGGTGCGAAGACGTTCATCACGAGCGGCATCCAGGCCGACGTCGTCATCGTCGTCGCCAAGACCGACCCGGATGCCGGGTCGCGCGGTTTCACCCTGTTCGTGGTCGAGCGGGGCGACGCCGGCTTCACCCGCGGTCGCCAGCTCGACAAGGTGGGGCTCGACGCGCAGGACACCGCCGAGCTGTTCTTCGAAGACGTGCGCCTCGGCGACGACCGCGTGCTCGGCGCGCCCGGCGCAGCCATGCGCTACCTGATGGAGCGCCTGCCCCGCGAGCGACTCTCGATCGCAGCGGCCGCCGTCGCGGCATCGGAGGCGGCGGTGCGGTGGACCCTCGAATACGTGCACGAACGCACGGCATTCGGCCAGCGCATCGGCGACTTCCAGAACACGCGCTTCGTACTCGCCGAGCTCGAGACCGAGACCGACATCACGCGCGCCTACGTCGAGAAGGCCGCGCTCGCGCTCAACGACGGCGACCTCACCGCCGTCGAGGCCTCGAAGGCGAAGTGGTGGGCGAGCGAACTGCAGGTGCGCGCGACGAGTCGCTGCCTGCAGCTCTTCGGCGGGTTCGGCTACATGCTCGAGTACCCCATCGCCCGCGCCTACCGCGACGCCCGCATCCAGACCATCTACGGCGGCACGACCGAGATCATGAAGGAGATCATCGGCCGCGAGCAGTCCGCCCGCTACCCCCGCACGTAAGACCCGACACCCGGCACGCACAAAGGAGTGACATGGCCCAGGCGATCGACACCAGGTTTCTGCAGCACCTCGCGCCCTCGCTGGGGGTGATGTTGCGCCGACGCGTCTCGGCGAGCCCCGATCGGGAGGCCTACCGCTACCTCCGGAACGGCGACTGGGTCTCGGTGACCTGGGCGGAGGCGGCCGCCGAGGTCGACGACGTGGCCGCCGGGCTGCTCGCCCTGGGCCTTCGACGCGAAGACCGCGTCGCGATCGTCGCGAGCACCCGCTACGAATGGATCCTCGCCGACCTCGGCGTGATGTGCGCCGGCGGTGCGACGACCACCGTCTACCCGACGACCTCAGCCGACGACGCCGCCTACATCCTCGCCGACGCCGGATGCCGCTTCGCCATCGTGGAGGACGCCGAGCAGCTGACGAAGATCACCGCGCACCGCGCCGACCTGCCGCAGCTCGAGACGATCATCATGATCGATCCGTCCGGCGACACCCTCTCCCTCGACGCGCTCCGCGCACGCGGGCGGGAGCACCTTGCGGCACAGCCCGACGCCGTGACCGCCGCCACCGATGCGATCGGTCCCGACGACCTCGCCACTCTGATCTACACGTCGGGGACGACGGGCCGGCCCAAGGGCGTACGCCTCACGCAGCGCTGCTGGGTCTACGAAGGCGAGGCACTGAAGGCGCTCGGGTTCCTGCGGCTCGACGACGTGAACTTCCTCTGGCTGCCCATGTCGCACTCGTTCGGCAAGGTGATCCTCTCGGCGCAGCTCGCCGTCGGCTACGCCACCGCGATCGACGGTAGCGTCGAGAAGATCATCGACAATCTCGCCGTCATCAAGCCCACCTTCATGGGCGCGGCCCCGCGCATCTTCGAGAAGGCGTACGGCAAGATCCTCTCCACCCAGGCGGCGGAAGGCGGGCTGAAGGAGAAGATCTTCACCACCGCCTTCGCCGTCGGCGCCGAGTACGACCGGCGCGTGGCCGCCGGCGAGCGCGTCGGGCGCCCGCTCGCCCTC
>JACEFY010000323.1 GCA_016807485.1 Stenotrophomonas maltophilia
CGTCCACGACTGGGAACTCGAGCTCGCCGTCGTGATCGGGCGTCCCGCGTTCCGCGTCACCCGCGCGGAGGCGGCTGCTCACATCGCGGGGTACACGATCGTCAACGACGTCACGACGCGCGACCTCGTCTTCCGCAAGGACATGAAGGAGATCGGCACCGACTGGTACCGCTCCAAGAATGCGCCGGGCTTCCTCCCGACCGGACCGTTCCTCGTGCCGGCCGCCTTCGTCGACGCCGCCGACGCGCATGTGCTTCTCGCGCTCAACGGTGAGCCGATGCAGGATGCGTCCACGGACGACCTCCTCTTCGACATCCCCGCGCTCCTGTCGGGCGCCTCGCAGACCATGCCGCTCCTCCCCGGCGACATCCTCCTCACCGGCAGCCCGGCCGGCAACGGCCAGCATTGGAAGCGGTTCCTCCGCGACGGCGACGTCATGACCGGCACGATCGCGAACCTCGGGACGCAGGTCGTGCGGTGCGTCGCCGAGGCGGCGGCGTCGTGAGCCTCTCGGAGACCCCGGCCGACCTCGATCGGCGCGACCCCGCCGGCGAGATCCGCGATCGCGCAGAGGCCTACCGCAACTGGGGCCGCTGGGGCGACGATGACGTGCTCGGAACGCTCAACCACCTCACGCCCGCCCACCGCGCCGCCGCCGCGGCGCTGGTCCGCGATGGCCGGGTGATCTCGCTCGCGCAGTCGTTCGACACGGACGGTCCGCAGAAGGGCTGGCGCCGGCGCACCAACCCGGTCCACACGATGACCGACACCGGCACCGACGCCGAACGCGGCAACCAGGGCTTCCCGCACGGGATCGGCGGCGCCGACGATGTCATCTCCATGCCCCTCCAGTGCTCGACGCAGTGGGACGGGCTCGGACACATCTTCGACCGTGGCTTCGCATGGAACGGCCGACGCGCCGGTGACGTCGTCACGAGCGACGGCGACCTGGTGACCGGAATCGAGCACGCGTCGTCGGTCATCGTCGGCCGCGGCGTGCTCCTCGACGTCGGGCGGCACCTGCATCCCGACACCGGCGAGCTCGAAGACGGCTACGCGATCAGCGCCGCAGAGCTGGATGCCACCGCGCGGGCGCAGGGCGTCGCGGTCGGACGCGGCGACATCGTGCTCGTGCGCACCGGTCAATACGGTCGCACCCGCCGCGACGGCTGGGGCGACTATGCCGGCGGGCCCGCGCCGGGCCTTTCGCTCACCACCGCCGGGTGGCTGCACCGCACCGAGATCGCAGCGATCGCGACAGACACGTGGGGCTTCGAGGTGCGCCCGAACGAGTTCGATGTTCCCTCCTTCCAGCCGCTGCACCAGGTGGTGATCCCCAATCTCGGCCTCACGATCGGCGAGATGTGGAACCTCGAAGAACTCGGCGAGGTCTGCGCGGCGCTCGGGCGCTGGGAGTTCCGGCTCTCAGCGCCGCCGCTGCCCATCACGGGAGCGGTCGGGTCGCCGATCAATCCCGTCGCGATCCTGTGACCGCCCCCTCCTCCCCCGTACCAGAGAACAGAGAGGTTCTGACATGACCGCCGTGACCAAGGTCGCCGTCGTCGGCAGCGGTGCTGCCGGACTCGCATCCGCCATCCAGCTCGCGAAAGCGGGTGTCACCGTCGACGTGTTCGAGGCGAAGCCCGAGCTCAGCGCGCTCGGGTCGGGCATCACCCTGCAAGGCAACGCGCTGCGTGCCTTCGGCGAGCTCGGCATCTGGGAGGCCGTGCAGGAGAAGGGGTACTTCTTCGAGGGGCTGAATCTGCGCGCGCCCGGTCCCGACGCCCAGATCGTCGCGCAGCTGCCCGACGTGCAGACCGGCGGTCCCGACTACCCCGCGTGCGGGGGGATGTACCGCCCCGACCTCGCCGCCATCATGGTCGCCCGTGCCGAGGAGGTCGGCGCGCGGGTGCACTTCGGGCGCAAGGTCACGGGCCTCGCCGAGACCTCCGACGGCGTCGAGCTGTTCGTGAACGACGCGCCCGTCGGCACCTACGACCTCGTCATCGGCGCCGACGGGCTGAACTCCGCGGTCCGCGAGCTCATCGGCATCCCGACGAAGCCCGAGCCGTTCGGGATGGGGATCTGGCGCGCGTTCGTCGCGCGCCCCGCCGAGGTGACAACGAGCGAGCTCTACTACGGCGGCCCGGTGTTCATCGCGGGGTACACGCCCACCGGTGAGGACACGATGTACGCCTTCCTCGTCGAAGAGGCGCAGGATCGCGTGGGCGTCACGGATGCCGAAGCCACCGCGATCATGATCGGCGAGTCGATGGCCTACAACGGACCGTGGGCCTCGATCCGGGAGAGTCTCGCCGGCGGTGCGCAGGTCAACTACACGTGGTTCACGAAGCACATCGTCGAGGGCGCCTGGAACCGCGGCCGCGTGGTCGTGATCGGCGATGCCGCACACAGCTGCCCGCCCACGATCGCCCAGGGCGCCGCGCAGGCATTGGAGGACGCCCTCGTGCTGTCGGAGCTGCTGGTCGCCCGCGACGCCGTCGACGACGCGCTGTGGGATGCGTTCCACACGCGCCGCGTGCCTCGCGCGACCGCCGTCGTCGAGGCGTCCGCCCAGCTCGGACAGTGGCAGCTCGAGCACAACCGCGACGCCGACGCGGGCGGCCTCATCTTCGGCATCGCGCAGAAGATGGCGGAACCGGCATGACGGACGAGCGCGCGCCGGTCACCGATGTCCACGCGCACATCCTGCTGCCCGGCCTGCAGGCGGCTGTGGAGAGCCGCGACCCCGAGGGCGTGCGCGCAGCGGCCGCCCTCGAGCTCGTCCGCAACGGCGCCGCGTCGCTGGCGGTATCGGGCCCGATGGTCGGCGCGCGCATCCCGAAGCTCACCGACGTCGCCGTGCGGCTCGCCGACATGGATGCGCACGGGATCGACAGGCAGTGGGTGAGCGCGTCGCCGAACCACTTCTACCCGTGGGC
>JACEFY010000324.1 GCA_016807485.1 Stenotrophomonas maltophilia
CCGCGCCGCCTTCCTCGACCTCGGCGACGCGGTCGAGTCGCTCGGCGGGCTCTACCGCACGGCGGAGGACGTCGGCTCGACGACCGACGACATGCTCGTCGTGAGCGAGCGCACGGCGCACGTCGTCGGCCTGCCCGACGACGTGTTCGTCCCCGCGGGCATCGGCGGCCTCCTCACCGACGAGGTCATCGACAGCCTCGGCGCACGGGCGGTGTGCGGGCCCGCCAACAACCCGCTCGCGCACCGCTCGGGGGCCGACCGCCTCGCGGGCCGCGGCATCCTCTACGCACCCGACTTCGTCGTCAACGCGGGCGGCGTCGTGTACCTCGACGGCGAAGCCCGCCACGAGCGCACGAAGATCGAGACGATGGACCGTGTCGCCGCGATCGGCGACACCCTACGGCGCGTCTTCGCCGACGCGGATGCCCGCGGCGTCACGCCGCTGGCCGCGGCCGAAGCCCTGGCGGCGGCCCGTCTCGAAGCGGCGGCCCTGCCCGTGCACGCCTGAGCGCACGCCGCGTGGGACGCGGTTCCCGAGCCTCTGGGACCGCGTCCCCGTCGGTGGCATGATGGTCGCACCGGCACCGCCGCCGGCACCGCGGTCGTTCGAAGGAGAATCCCGTGTTCACCAGTCCGTTCCCGGATGTCGAGATCCCCACCGCCACCGTCTACGACGACCTCTTCGGGTCGCTGATCGACGAGGATGCCGCCCGCATCGCGCTCATCGATCCCGCCACCGGCGCCGAGACGACCTACGGTGTGCTGAAGGCGCAGATCGACGCCTTCGCGGGAGCCCTCGCGGCGCGCGGCGCCGGCCCGGGCACTGTCCTCGGCCTCCTCTGCCCGAACGTCCCCGCGTTCGCCACCGTCTTCCACGGCATCCTGCGGGCCGGCGCGACCGTCACGACCATCAACTCGCTCTCCACCGCGGGCGAGATCGGCAAACAGCTGAAGGATGCCGGGGCGACCTGGCTCCTCACCGTCAGCCCGCTGCTCCCCGCGGCACAGGCGGCTGCCGCCGAGCTCGGCATCGCCGACGACCACCTCGTCGTCCTCGACGGCGCCGACGGGCACCCGAACCTCCGGGAGCTCCTGACGGAGGGCCACCCGGCGCCGGAGGTCACCGTCGATCCGGCCTCCCACGTTGCGGTGCTCCCCTACTCGTCGGGCACGACCGGCATCCCCAAGGGCGTCATGCTGAGCCACCGCAACCTTGTCGCCAACGTCGCCCAGTGCCGCGTCAACATCGATCTGAGGGCGGACGACCGGGTCCTGGCCGTGCTCCCGTTCTTCCACATCTACGGCATGACGGTGCTGCTGAACCTCGCCCTCAAGCAGCGCGCGAGCCTCGTGACCATGCCCCGGTTCGACCTCACGGAGTTCCTCCAGAACATCCAGACCCACCGTTGCACCTACCTCTACATCGCGCCGCCGATCGCGGTGGCGCTCGCGAAGCATCCGATCGTCGACCAGTTCGACATCTCGACCGTCCACACGGTGTTCTCCGGCGCCGCTCCCCTCGACGGCGAGACGGCGGAGGTCGCCGCGCGCCGCATCAACGCCCGCATCCTGCAGGGCTACGGTATGAGCGAGCTCAGCCCGGTCTCGCACGCCACCCCGTCGTCCCGCACCGACATCCCGGTGAGCTCGGTGGGCACCCTCCTCCCGAACGTCACCTGCAAGCTCGTCGACACCGAGACCGGCGAGGAGATCACCGAGATCGGAACCGACGGGAAGACCCGCCCCGGCGAACTGTGGATCGCGGGGCCGAACGTCATGCTCGGCTATCTGGGCAATCCGGAGGCGACCGCGGCGACCCTCGACGCCGACGGGTTCCTGCACACGGGCGACATCGGCGTCTACGACGAGGGCGGCTGGTTCACGATCGTCGACCGCGTCAAAGAGCTCATCAAGTACAAGGGCTACCAGATCGCGCCCGCCGAGCTCGAAGCGCTGCTGCTCGGTCACCCGCAGGTGATGGATGCCGCGGTCATCGGCGTGCTCGACGACGACAAGCAGGAGATCCCGAAGGCGTTCGTCGTGGCCGCACCGGGCAGCGGTCTCACGGAGGAGGCCGTGATGGCCTTCGTCGCCGAGAGCGTCGCCCCGCACAAGAAGGTGCGGCGCGTCGAATTCATCGACGCCATTCCGAAGTCGACGTCGGGGAAGATCCTCCGCAAAGACCTCCGTGCGAGCGAGGCGGCCTGAGCGTCGGCCGAAACGCCGTCAGACGCAGAAATGCCCCCGCAAGCGGGGGCATTTCCACGGTGGTGGACCTAAGGAGATTCGAACTCCTGACCTCCTCGATGCGAACGAGGCGCGCTACCAACTGCGCCATAGGCCCGTGAACCTCCGTCAGGTTATCACGCCGTCGCGGGCACCTCGAAACCGGATCACTGTCCGGAGGCGCGGCGCTGCAGGAGCTGCCGGACGTGCGCTTCGATCGCGTCGTCGCCGGCGGCCGCACCGCCGGCGAACTCTTCGGCACGGGCAGCGCGGGCGGCATCCAGCGACGTCGGACGGGCCCGCTCGGCCCGGGCGCGCATCGCTTCCTCGACGGCGGCGCGGCGCAGGGCATCGCGGGCCTCCGCGCCGTCGAGCACCGCCGCCGCACGCGAACCCGCCGACGCGGTGAGGGGGCGCGGCAGTTCGCGCGGGGTCCACTGCACGCGGTCGGACGCCAGCGCGACGTCCTGTACGGCACCGGCCACTCGCGGCGCGAGCACGACGCTGTCGCGCTGCACGACGCGTCGGCGCACACTCGACATGCGGTGGAGCATCAGCACGCTCGCCCCGCCGACCGCGACCGCCGACCAGAGGAGAAGCTGAGAGCCCGTCGTGACGACCTCGATCCCGCCCCAGACGGCGAGACCGACGGCGATGAGCCCCGTGATGGTCGCCCCGAGCCGGGCGCGCCTGCGGGAGCGGGCACGGCGC
>JACEFY010000325.1 GCA_016807485.1 Stenotrophomonas maltophilia
CGGTAGCTCAGCGGGCGGCCCGGCGCGATGCGCCGCAGGGCCGCCCAGCCCGCGCGCTGCAGCTCGGTTCCCCGCTGATCGACCTCGACGCCGTCGATCGCGTCGAGGTCGCCGGCGTAGTACGCGCGCACGGCGGCGGCGGCATCCGTCTCGCCTTCTCGGATGCCCTCGGGCGCCGCCGCGAGTCGCCCGAGGATCGCGGCCGGCTCGTCGGTCCAGCCGCTCGCGAGCACGCGCTGACGCTCGTCGACGAGCAGGGTGAACGGGCCGTCGGGGGTCTCGAGGGTCTGGATGAGGGCGGTCATGTCGTCTCCTCGACGGGGGGTGAGGTGTCGGTCGTCGGATCGGTGGGGCTGGTGCCTGTTGGTGGGGCGACGGAGGCGACATCCGCCCCACGCGTCCGACGACGCGCACCGGACGCGGGCGCCGCCCGCCACAGATGGGCCAGGAGGTAGCTCCGCCAGGGCGCTGCGCGCACCGCCCAGGCCTCGAATCCGCGCGGGTCGGACGGGATCCCCGCCGCGGCCGCACCGGAGCGCACGGCCACGTCGCCGGGGAGGCACACGTCGGTGTCGCCGAGCACCCGCATGCGGACATAGTCCGCGGTCCACGGACCGATTCCCGGTCGGGCGAGCAGCGCCGCGCGCTGCGCGGGACCGTCGTCGCCCGGCGTGAGGGTCAGCGAACCGTCGGCGAGAGCCGCGGCAGCTCCCGTGACGGCACGGATGCGGGCCGCCGGACCGCGGAGTACCTCATGCCCGCGCTCGGCGATCGCCGCCATCGTCGGGAACATCCGGTCGGCGCCCTCGACCGGCTCGATGCGCTCCCCCAGGGCGTCGGTGAGGCGACCGAGCGCGGTGGTCGCGGCCGCGACGGTGATCTGCTGGCCGATCATGGCGCGGATGAGCATCTCGTGCGGGTCGGCGGCGCCGGGCACCCGGATGCCGGGAACTCGCGCGACGTACGGCGCCACCTCGGGAAGCTCCGCCAGCGCCGCGTCGACGGCGAGCGGATCAGCATCGAGGTCGAAGAGCCGCCGGGCCCGGGCGATGAGGGCCGGAAGGTCGCGCATCTCGCTCAGCCGGGCGCGCAGACGCATCCGCTCCCCGTCACGACGGAGCTCGAACCACGCCGCACCCCCGGGCAGCGCGAGCGTGCGCGCGAACGAGGTCGCCGTCGCCGCCTCTGCCCCGGGGACCGCGCGCGCCGCCATCCAGGTGAAGAGCCCGTCGCTGTCCAACGGCCCACGGAAGGGCAATGCCAGATCGATCACGCCCATCGGCCTCGGCGGTCCCGCGTCCTTCGACCGGCGAGCCCGGAGCTCGCGAGGCGCCATCCCGAACACCTCGCGCACGGTGTCGTTGCACTGACGGATGCTGGCGAATCCGGCGGAGAACGCGACATCGCCCACCGGCAGATCGGTCGCGACGAGCAGCATGCGCGCCGTGTGGGCGCGCTGGGCGCGGGCGAGTGCGAGCGGACCGGCGCCCAGCTCCGCCCCCAGGAGGCGCGTGAGGTGGCGCGTGGAGTAGCCGAGCCGGCGTGCGAGCCCGGAGACGCCCTCGCGCTCGATCACGCCGTCGGCGATCAGGCGCATCGCGCGGCCGGCGACGTCGCCGCGCGACGACGTGATGTCGGGGCACCTCCGGCGCAGGGTCGGGCAGCGCGTCGCCGTCCGCGGCGATCTCCGCCGCGATCGCGTCCCAGACCTGGGGGCGCGGGGTCGCAAGTCCGTCGGCCGCACCCGACCGACCGGCACGCACCGTTCGGCCGAAGGCGACGAGGTCGTCGCGACACTGCGCGCAGCTCACCAGGTGCGCGGCATCGTCGGCGTCCAGGACCGGACCTTCGAGGGCTTCGATCGCGAGGCGATCGGGATCAATATGCGACACGGGTGCCCTCCAATCTGGTCCGCATGCGCTGCAGGCTTCGCCGCAGGTGGCTCTTCACGGTGCCGAGCGGCATGTCGAGCCGCTCGGAGATCTGCGTGTGCGTCAGGTCATCGTAGAACGCGAGCCGCACGACATCGCGGGCGTCGGGCTCGAGGAGGTCGAGCTCGTGGGCCACCAGCACGGCATCGGCCACATCCGGCGCCTCCTGCACGGCGGGCTCGGCCGTCTGCTGGAGGGCTTCGACGACGCGGGCGCTCTGGGCCCGCGATCGGTGCGCGTCGGCGATGCGGCGACGCGCGATCGCGACGAGCCACGTGGCGAGCGACGCGCGGGTCTCGTCGTACGACCCCCGCGCCCGCCACGCCGAGACGAAGGTGCCCTGCGTGACGTCTTCCGCCTCACTCTGGTCGCCCAGCGAACGCAGAGCGAGCGTGTAGACGAGCCTCGACCACCGGTCGTACACCTGCTTCAGGGCCGCCGCATCGCCCCGGGCGAAGGCGCGGGCGATCTCGCGGTCTTCATCGTCGTCGATGACGACTCCCTCCCGGCCGCCGCGGACGGCCACCATAGTCATCATGCATCCAAAGGTCTGGCGACGGCCACCACGTTGTCGCTGTAGGAGCGGGTGGCCTCGTCGAACGATCCGCCGCACGTGATGATCACCAGCATCCGCTCGCCGGTGCGGGCGAAGAACCGGCCGACGGGCAGCTCGGCGCGTGGGATGTAGGTGACGGAGGTCACCTCGAAGCTCCGCACCGTGCCGTCGGCGTCGGTCACCTCGACGATCGAGCCGACCGGGAGGTCGCGCAGACGGCCGAGCGGACCGACGCCGTATATGCGCGAGTCGACGTGGGCTGCGACGACGGCCGAGCCTTCAGCGGCTCCCGGCGTCGGACCGTACCGATACCAGCCGGCCTCCGACGGCAGCACCGGGATGTCCATCGACCCGTCGTCTTTCGCGCCGACGGCCGTCGTCGACGTACCGGTGGCGCCCGCGACGGCGCCGCCCGTCGTGGCGGCCGTCCCGCCCGTGG
>JACEFY010000326.1 GCA_016807485.1 Stenotrophomonas maltophilia
GAGACCGACCCCGCGGCCGCGCGCGCCGCCGCCACGGTGCAGGCGCAGAAGGCCGCGGCCCTCGTCGACGACCTCGGCGCCGGACCGCGCCTCCTCGCTCCCATCAACGTCGAGTACGCGGGCGGCAAGCTCACCATCTCGATTCTCACCTTCATCCGAACAGAGGACGCGCAATGACCCTCGATGTCACCCCCATCGCCCCGTTGCTCGCCATCGCGGCGCGCTCGCGCGCATCCGACGTCCACCTCACCGCGGGCCACGCGCCGCTCATGCGCGTCGACGGCGACCTCGCCGGCATCCCGGGATACGAGACGCCCACCAGCCAGAACTGGCTGGAGTCGGCCGTCGGCGGCATCATGACCAACGAGCAGGTCGCCGAGTTCCGGCAGCACGGCGAGGTCGACCTCTCGATCACCGTCCCCGACGTAGCCCGTTTCCGCGTGAACGTGTTCCGGCAGCTCGGCGAAGTCGCCGTCGCGATGCGATTCATCCCCGACCGCATCCGCAGCTTCGCCGAACTCGGTGTGCCGCAGATCGCGGCCGAGCTCGTCACCAAGCCCCGCGGACTCGTGCTGGTGACCGGACCCACCGGATCGGGCAAGTCGACGACCCTCGCCTCCATGATCGACGTGGTGAACCAGACGAAGCCCGCCCACATCGTCACGGTCGAAGACCCGGTGGAGTTCCAGCACACCAGCAAGCGCGCGCTCATCCACCAGCGTGAGATCGGCAGTGACACGGCGTCGTTCTCCGAAGCCCTCCGCCGCGTGCTCCGTCAAGACCCCGACATCATCCTCATCGGTGAGCTCCGTGACCCCGAGTCGATCTCGACGGCCCTCACCGCCGCCGAGACCGGTCACCTCGTGCTCTCAACGCTGCACACGCAGAGCGCCGCGAAGTCGATCAACCGTATCGTCGACGCGTTCCCCTCCGATCAGCAGAATCAGGTGCGCACCCAGCTCGGCGACACGCTGCGCGGCATCATCACGCAGACCCTCCTGCCGCAGGCGCAGAACGAGGGCCGCGTCATCGCGACCGAAGTGCTCGTGAACACGCCCGCCATCGCCAACCTCATCCGCGAGGGCGAGATCAGCCAGATCTACTCGATGCTGCAGGCCGGTGGGGCGCTCGGCATGCACACGCTCGATCAGGACCTCAAGCGCCTCGTCGAGACGGGTACGATCTCCCTGACGCTGGCGAAGGAGGTCGCGGAAGACCCCCGCACCTTCGACGAAGCCCGCGTGCGCCCGGCCGACTACGACGCCGAAGCATGGACGATGCACTCGTCCGAGCGGCAGGCCGTGGGCTGGGGCAGCTGATGTCGCTCATCGAGGAGTACACCTACCGCGCGGTCGACGCGACCGGGGGAGCGGTGGTCAAGGGCACGCTCGAAGCTTCGAGCGAGAATGCGGTCGCCGCGAAGCTCCGCGCGCAGGGGCTCACGCCGCTCGACGTCTCGCTGACGTCGAAGACCGGCCTCAATCGCGAGATCTCGATCCCGGGGCTCCAGCGTCGGGTGAAGGTGGCATCCCTCGCCGTCTTCGCCAAGCAGATGGCCGGGCTCATCAACGCCGGCCTGCCGCTCATGCGCACGATGTCGATCCTCATCGACCAGTCCGAAGACAAGATGCTGCGCGAGGCGCTCGTCCGCGTGCACGGCGCGGTCGAGTCGGGCGCGGCGTTCTCGGCTGCGCTCGCGCAGCATCCCGACGTCTTCCCGCCGCTCATGGTGAACATGGTGCGCGTCGGCGAGTCGGGCGGCTTCCTCGGGCAGGCGCTCACGACCGTCGCCGACACGTACAAAGACGAAGCCGAGCTGCAGAACAAGATCAAGTCGGCCACGACCTACCCGCTCATCGTCCTCTCGATCGCGATCCTCGGCGTCATCGCGATGATCACCTTCGTCGTGCCGGTGTTCGAGGGGATGTTCAAGAACCTCGGGTCCGAGCTACCCCTGCCCACGCAGATCCTCGTGACGCTGTCGAACAACATGGTGTGGATCCTCCCGCTCATGATCGTCGCGGGCATCGTCTTCTGGTTCTGGTGGCTGCGCAACCGCAACGAGGAGCGGGTGCGGAAAGTCGTCGACCCGCTGAAGCTCCGGATGCCGGTGTTCGGCCCGCTCGCCACCAAGATCGCCGTGGCGCGGTTCAGCCGCGGCCTCTCGATGATGCTGAAGGCCGGTGTGCCGCTGGTGCAGGCGCTGTCGATCGTCGGCGCGGCATCCAACAACTACAAGATCGAAGAAGCCGTCCGACAGGTGCAGGAGTCGGTCAAGCAGGGCAAGTCGTTCTCGACGCCCCTCGCGAAGGCCGAGGTGTTCCCGACGATGGTCGCGCAGATGGTGGCGGTCGGGGAGGAGTCGGGGACGCTCCCCGACATGCTGGCATCCATCGCCGACTTCTACGAGGGCGAGGTCAAGACCGCGACCGAGCAGCTCACGAGCGCGATCGAGCCGATCCTCATCGTCGGCATCGGCATCATCATCGGTGGCATGGTGATCTCGCTCTACATGCCGATCTTCTCGATCTACGGCGAGATCGGAAACTCCGGCGGCTGACCGCACGCGCGGCCGGCCGGCTTAGGCGCGCTGCCGGCCGGGCCGCTTCGGCGCGCTGCCGGCTCACCGCGTTGCGGGCAGCTTTCGTCGTCACCGCGGCGCGATGGCGACCATTCTTGACCGGGACTCCGGCCCATCGGCTCCTCCACACGGCGCCCCCCGCGTCGAGTTGCCCACAGATACGGCGGCGGCGCGGATGGCGCGCGCCGGCGGGCGGCAGGGTGGGTGCGTGGCATCGCGACCGACGCAGCTCCCGGAAGCCCTCGGGCGGCGGTTCTCGGTGCGCGCGGCGCTGGATGCCGGGGTCACGCC
>JACEFY010000327.1 GCA_016807485.1 Stenotrophomonas maltophilia
GGGTGATCCCCTGAGTGAGCCCTGATTCCCGCCCCGATCCGTGGCCGGGGGTGTGCGTGTGTGATGTGATGGGCCGCATGTCCACTCCTGTCACCCTCGCGCCGCGCCGTCCGGCGGTGCCCACGCGTCCGGCGCGGCCTGCGCGCCCGGCGCTGCGCCGACCGCGCGCGTGCGCGGTGTCGGGCGTGTCCGCCGGCATCGCCCGTCACCTCGGGGCTCCCACGTGGGCGGTGCGCGCGCTCTTCGTGGTGCTCGCGGGCTTCGGCGGCGCCGGCATCCTCCTCTACCTGTGGTGCTGGGCGTTCACGCCGTGGGAGCCGGATGCCACGGGCGCGTCGCCCTCGCCGACCCGCTCGGTGCCGGTGGCGTGGGTGCTCGCGGCCGCCGCGGCCGTCGGCCTCGCCGGGGTCCTGGTTTCGACGGGCGATCCGTACGGCTACTCGTGGATCGTCTCCGGCGCGTTCCCCGCCGCGTTCCCGCTGCTGCTCGCCGCGGCCGTGACGGTCGCGGTCGCCCTCGCGGTGGCGGCGGGTCTGTGGGCCGACCTCATCGACCGTGCCGATCCGAACCGCGGCCCGCGCCATGCCGCCGCCGTGCGGGTCGTCGCCGTCGTCATCCTCGTCGTCGTCTTCCTCGTCCCCCTGCGCCGCGCCGCGTACGACGGGGTGTCGGTCGTGCTCATCGTGCTGCTCCCGCTGCTCGGCATCGCGGCCGTGCTGTCGTCGACCCTCATCGACCGTTTCCGTGAACTGTCGGGCGAGCGGGTGAAGCGCATCCGCGAAGAGCAGCGTTCGGAGATGGCGGCGCACCTGCACGACTCGGTGCTGCAGACCCTCGCGCTCATCCAGAATCGCGGCGGGGCCTCGAGCGAGGTCGCCCGTCTCGCCCGCGCGCAGGAGCGGGAGCTGCGAGCGTGGCTCTACGACGGCGATCAGCCCGCCGACAGCGATCTGCCGACAGATCTGCGCGACTACGCCGGCGCCCTCGAGCTCGATTACCCGGTGCGCGTCGACGTCGTCTCGGCGGGGCTGTCGACCGAGCGGGCGAGCGGCGAACTGGCCGCCGCGGCGCGGGAGGCCATGCTCAACGCCGCCCGCCATGCGGGCGGAGAGGTCTCGGTCTACATCGAGGGCGGTGCGGCCGGAGTCGACGTCTACATCCGCGACCGCGGGGAGGGGTTCGAGATGGCCGCCGTGCCTGACGACCGCCTCGGCATCCGTCAGTCGATCGTCGGCCGGATGCGTCGTGCCGGCGGGACCGCGGCGATCCGCAGCACCTCCACCGGGACAGAGGTGCACCTCCACTACGCCGCGGCCGCCGCGGCATCTCCGGGCGGCGAGCGTGGCTGAGGTGCTGCGGGTCGTCATCGTCGACGACCACTCGATCTTCCGGTCGGGGCTGCGCAGCGACCTCGACGACTCCGTCGCGATCGTCGGCGAGGCCGCCGATGTGCCGGCCGCCATCGCCGTGATCGCGGCGGCGCGCCCCGACGTCGTGCTCCTCGACGTGCACCTCCCCGGCGGCACGGGCAGCGACGCGACCGGGGGCGAGGCCGTGATCCGGGCATCGTCCGATGTGCCCACCCGGTTTCTCGCGCTCAGCGTGTCGGATGCCGCGGAGGATGTCGTCCGCGTGATCCGCGCCGGCGCCCGCGGGTACATCACCAAGGGGTCGTCGGGCATCGAGGTGTCGGAGGCGGTCCGCGCGGTCGCCGGAGGGGATGCCGTGTTCTCGCCGCGGCTCGCCGGCTTCGTGCTCGACGCGTTCGGCGCGGTCGCCGGCGAGACGGCGGTGGTCGACGACGAGCTCGACCGGCTGTCGGCGCGCGAGCAGGAGGTCATGCGCCTCATCGCCCGCGGCTACGCCTACAAGGAGGTGGCGAGCGAGCTCTACATCTCGATCAAGACCGTCGAGACGCACGTGTCGGCGGTGCTCCGAAAGCTCCAGCTGTCGTCGCGGCACGAGCTCACGGCCTGGGCCTCGGAGCGCCGCCTGCTGTGATCCGTCGGGGAGAGCGGTGTCCGGGACGCGACCTACACTTGAGAGGCCATGCCTGACCCCACACCCCACGTCATCATCCCGGCGGCGAACCCCGGTGCCGGGCGCCCCGACGAGGACCTCCTCGCCGGGCTGAACGAGCCCCAGCGCGCCGCCGTCACCTATCGCGGCCCGGCGCTCCTGATCGTCGCGGGCGCCGGATCGGGCAAGACCAGCGTCCTCACGCGCCGCATCGCCTCGCTTCTGCGCACCCGCGAGGCGTGGCCGAGCCAGATCCTCGCCATCACCTTCACCAACAAGGCCGCGGGGGAGATGCGCGAGCGGGTCCAGCACCTCGTCGGCGACACCGCGCAGGGCATGTGGATCTCGACCTTCCACTCGGCGTGCGTGCGGATCCTGCGTCGCGAGGCCGAGCAGTTCGGGTTCACGAAGAGCTTCACGATCTACGACTCCGGCGACTCGCGCGCCCTCCTCAAGCGTCTCGTGAAAGAGCACGAGGCCGATGCCTTCGGGCTCACCCCGGCGGCGGTGCAATCGCGCATCTCCAGGCTCAAGAACGAGCTCGCCGACGCCGAATCGTACGGGCGCTCGGCGAACATGTCCGATCCGGCCGAGCGCATCTTCGTCGAGATCTTCGCCGACTACCAGCGCGCCCTGCAGAAGGCGAACGCGTTCGACTTCGACGACCTCATCGCGCAGACCGTCTACCTCTTCCGCGCGTTCCCGCACGTCGCCGACGTCTACCGCCGCCGCTTCCGGCACATCCTCGTCGACGAGTATCAAGACACCAACCACGCGCAGTACGCGCTCATCCACGAGCTCACCCGGCCCGTCAGCGGGGCCGGGGGCGACCGCTTCGAGAGC
>JACEFY010000328.1 GCA_016807485.1 Stenotrophomonas maltophilia
CTCGTGTCGGTGTCGCTGCCGGTGTCGCTCGGGCGCTGCGGCAGCTCGCCCGTGAAGGTCATGTTGGTGAGACTCAGTGCGCCGGCCGCGGCGGCCACACCGTCGACGGCGGCGACGTCCTCCACCGTGCCGGCGTCCAGCGTGCCGCGCCGGAAGTCGGCCACGAGCCGCGATTGGTCGAGCGTCGTCGTGCCGTCGTCGGACGTCTGCCCGGCATCCTCTCCGAAGTCGAATCGGCCGCCGCCACCTCGCGTGGGGTCGGCTTGCGCGCCCGCGACGGTGAGGTCGGTGCCGACCCCGTAGACCGACTCGAGCGCCTGCGCCTGCGCGTCGCGCACTCCGGCGGACAGGGCGTTGACGACGATCACGAGCGCGATGGCGATCGCCAGGCCGACCGCGACGATCGCGGTCTGTTTGGTGCGGCCCGCGAGTTCGCGGCGCAGGTATGTCCAGTACATGGTCCTCCTTGGGGCGTCGTGCACGGCGCAGCGACAGCTCGAACGTAGGGAGTGGTCCGATGCGAATCGTCAGTCGACCTGAGGGATCGGCTATGTGCCGGCGGATCGCTGTGATCCGATTCATAGACTCTGCATAGACGCCGCCATAGTCGTTCCACAGATAAGTCATCAGAATGAGGTCATGACCGCTCTCGCCGCCGCCCCCGCCCTCCACCGCCCGGATGGATCGGCCCTCCGCGTGCTCGTCGTCGACGACGAGCAGATGCTCACCGACCTTCTGTCGATGGCGCTGCGGATGGAAGGCTGGGATGTGCGCACGGCGGGGTCGGGCTACGACGCCCTCACGGTCGCGCGCGACTTCGATCCGGACGCGCTCGTCCTCGACATCATGATGCCCGATCTCGACGGCATGGCCGTGCTGCAGCGCCTCCGCCACTCGGGCAACGACGTGCCGGTGCTCTTCCTCACGGCGAAGGATGCCGTCTCCGACCGCGTCGCCGGACTCACCGCCGGCGGCGACGACTACGTGACCAAGCCGTTTAGCCTCGAAGAGGTGGTCGCACGCCTCCGCGGGCTCATGCGCCGCGCCGGCACCGCGACGGCCGGTGGGTCGGACCCCATCCTGCGCGTCGGCCCGCTGACGCTCAACGAAGACTCGCACGAGGTCGAGCGCGACGGCGACGAGATCGAGCTGACGGCGACCGAGTTCGAGCTGCTGCGCTTCCTCATGCGCAATCAGCGCCGCGTCGTGTCGAAGGCGCAGATCCTCGACCGGGTGTGGAACTACGACTTCGGCGGACGCTCATCGGTCGTCGAGCTGTACATCTCGTACCTGCGCAAGAAGATCGACGCGGGGCGCGAGCCGCTCATCCACACGGTGCGCGGCGTCGGCTACATGATCAAAGCGCCCCAGTGAGCACCGCGTTCCGCCTGCGCGGACGCCGGCGGTGGTCGCTGCAGACGCGTCTGATCGTCACCGTCGTCTCGCTCGTCGCGCTGATCCTCATCGCGGTGGGGCTCGCGACCGCGACGACCCTGCGGGCCATCGTGGCCGACGGGCTGGACTCGGAGATCAAGGCGGCGGCCGCCGACATCCGGATCATCCCGGGGACGACCGCGGAAGACACGCTGCGCAACGGGCGGCAGCAGCCGGGGACCCTCCTCATCATCGAGGGCCTCGGCGGGGTGTCCGGCGCGTACGTCGACACCGAGGGTACGGTCGTCGCGCTCCGCGTCCCAGAGATCGACGACATCCTCACGCGCATTCCGAGCGGGGGGTTCGAGACCGTGACGCTGCCGAATCTCGGCGAGAACCGCGTCTACTCCGAGAACGTCGGCGGCAGCTTCTTCGTCGTCCTCGGGATGTCGGCCGAGGAGCAGGTGAGCACGCTCGCGAAGGTGCTCACGAGCGTCGCCCTCATCACGACGGGCGGGCTGCTCGTGCTGGCGGCGATCATCGCGCTCGTCATCCGGCGATCGCTGAAGCCGCTGCGCTCGGTCGCCGACACCGCCGCACGCGTCGCCGCCCAGCGGCTCGACTCGGGCGACGTCACGATCACCGAGCGCGTGCCGGCATCCGAAGCCGACGATGCCGACGAGATCGGCCGGGTCGGTGCGGCGCTGAACACCCTGCTCGACCACGTCGACACGTCGCTGGCCGCACGACAGCGCAACGAAGAGCGGATGCGGGCGTTCGTCGCCGACGCCTCGCACGAGCTGCGGACGCCGCTGGCCGCCATCCGCGGGTATTCCGAGCTGGGCCTGCGCGCCCTCAGCGTCGGAGGTCGCCCGGATGCGACGCCGTCCGACGTCGCCGCCGGAGCGCAGCACTCCCAGCACGGCCTGGAGCGCATCCAGGCGGCGTCGCTGCGGATGACGACGCTCGTCGAGGATCTGCTGCTGCTCGCCCGGCTCGACGAGGGCAAGGAGCTCGTCTACGGCGCCGTCGACCTCACCCGCGTCGCGGTCGACTCGGTCGCCGACGCGCAGGTCGCCGGGCCCGACCACGAGTGGATCATCGACGTGGGAGAAGATCCCGTCGTTGTCGCGGGCGACGCCGCGCGCCTCCACCAGGTGCTCGCGAACCTCCTCGCCAACGCCCGCGTGCACACACCCGCCGGCACCCGTGTCACCACGACCGTGCGCAACGAAGACGGGTCCGCGATCGTCCGCGTCGCCGACGACGGCCCCGGCATCGACCCCGCGGTGGCCGACGAGCTGTTCGAGCGCTTCGCCCGAGCCGACACCTCCCGCGCCCGCCAGACCGGTGGCACAGGGCTCGGCCTCTCGATCGCGAAGGCCATCGCGACCGCGCACCACGGCACGATCTCGGTGAAGAGCGAGCCGGGATCCACGGTGTTCGAGGTG
>JACEFY010000329.1 GCA_016807485.1 Stenotrophomonas maltophilia
GTCCACCCGCCGACCCCCCGGCGTCTCCCGTCGGCGCGGTGACCGCGGGTGAGGGCGCGCAGGCGTGCGAGCAGCTCGTCGAAGTCGAAGGGCTTGACGAGGTAGTCGTTGGCGCCGGCATCCAGACCCTCGACCCGGTCGGCGATCGCGCCGAGTGCCGTGAGCAGCAGCACCGGGGTGGTGATGCGGGCACGGCGCACCGCCTCGACCAGGGCGATGCCGTCGCGGCCCGGGATGCGGCGATCGATCACCAGCACGTCGTAGCGTCCGGCGAGGGCGCGCTCCAGGCCGGCGTCGCCGTCGGCGGCGTGGTCGACGTCGTACACCTCGGACAGCACCTCGATGGTCATGGCGGCGATCGCGGCGTCATCCTCGACGTAGAGGACGCGGGGGCGCGGCGCAACCTGCATCCAGCGCTCCCTCCCATTCGGTGACTCCTACAGTCTGCTCCACGCCTCGGTCAGCACGCCGCGGAGGATCTGCTCGATCTCGTCGAATTCGGCCGGTCCGGTCGTGAGCGGCGGGGCGAGCTGGATCACGGGATCGCCCCGGTCGTCGGCGCGGCAGTACAGCCCTGCGTTGTAGAGCGCGCCGGAGAGGAAGCCGCGGAGGAGGCGCTCGGACTCGTCGTCGTCGAACGTGGCCTTCGTGGCCTTGTCCTTCACGAGCTCGATGCCGAAGAAATAGCCGTCACCGCGGACGTCGCCGACGATCGGCAGATCGGTGAGCTTCTCGAGAGTCGACCGGAACACCGGCGAATTCTCGCGCACGTTCTGCAGCAGCCCCTCCTCCTCGAAGATGTCGAGGTTGGCCATCGCCACGGCTGCCGCCACCGGGTGCCCGGCGAAGGTGTATCCGTGCGGGAAGGTCACGTTGCCGTGTCGGAACGGTTCGTAGATGCGGTCGCTGATCATGGTGCCGCCGAGGGGGACGTAGCCGCTCGTGACCGCTTTGGCGAAGGTGATCATGTCGGGCTGGTAGCCGTAGGCGTCGCACGCGAAGTACTCGCCGATGCGCCCGAACGCGCAGATCACCTCGTCGCTGACGAGCAGCACGTCGTAGCGGTCGCAGATCTCCCGCACCCGCTGGAAGTACCCGGGCGGAGGCGGGAAGCATCCGCCCGAGTTCTGCACCGGCTCCAAGAAGACGGCCGCGATCGTCTCAGGGCCCTCGAACTGGATCATCTCCTCGATGCGGTCGGCCGCCCAGACGCCGAACTCCTCCGGGGTGGCGCCGGTGAACCCCTGCTCGGCCGCACGGTAGTAGTTCGTGTTCGGTACGCGGAAGCCGCCCGGGGTGATCGGCTCGAACATCGCCTTCATCGCCGGCAGCCCCGTGATCGCCAGCGCCCCCTGCGGTGTGCCGTGGTACGCGATGTAGCGGGAGATGACCTTGTGCTTGCCGGGCTTCCCCTGCAGCTTCCAGTACTGCTTGGCGAGCTTGAACGCCGTCTCCACCGCCTCGCCGCCGCCCGTGGAGAAGAAGACGTGGTTGAGGTCGCCGGGCGCGAGATCGGCCAGACGCGCCGCCAGTTCGATCGCCGGCGGATGCGCGTACGACCAGATCGGGAAGAACGCGAGCTGCTCGGCCTGGCGCGCCGCGGTCTCGGCGAGCACGGTGCGTCCGTGGCCGGCGTTCACGACGAAGAGGCCCGAGAGCCCGTCGAGGTACCGGCGGCCACCGGCATCCCACAGATGGTGACCCTCGCCCCGCACGATGACGGGAACGCCGCGCTCCATCGTCGACTGGCGCGAGAAGTGCATCCACAGATGGTCCTTCGCCATCTGCTGCAGCTCGGACTCGGTGCGTTCGGTGCGGCTCATGCGGTTCTCCTCGGCTCGTGCTCCAGAACCTACCCGCGTGGGTGGCCCGCGGGTAAGGGCCGATAGGCTCGGACACCATGGCCACCGGCGCGACGATGCACACCTTCTCCGTCCAGCTGGCCGATGTCGACCGCGGCGTCTACGAAGACCTCACGCTGCGCGTCGCGCGGCATCCGTCCGAGACCGATGCCTACATGGTCACCCGGCTGCTCGCCTACCTCCTCGAATACCAGGAGGGCATCGCCTTCAGCGAGGGGATCTCGTCGACCGACGAGCCGGCCGTGCTCGTCCGCGACCTCACGGGGAGCCTCGTCGTCTGGATCGAGATCGGCGCCCCCGAGGCCGAGCGCCTGCACTTCGGCAGCAAGGCCGCCGGACGCACCGTCGTCTATACGCACCGCGATTCCGCGAAGGTGATCGCCCGCCTCGCCGGCAAGCGCATCCACCGCGCCGAGGACATCGTCGTGCGGAGCTTCGACTCCGGGTTCGTCGACGACGCGGCGCGGCTGCTGGAGCGGCGCAACGATCTCGTGCTGTCGGTGACGGAGGGGCAGCTCTTCCTCGATATGGGGGGCACGACGCTGAGCTCCGCGATCCATGAGGACGCGATCGCCTGACCCCTTGACGGAGCCGAGCGGCCCGGGGTTCGATCGGATCATGCGCGAGCTCACATCGGCCGACGGGACCACGATCGCCTACGAGGTCGTCGGGGAGGGGCCGGCCGTCGTCGTCGTCGGCGGCGCGTTCTCGCAGGCAAGCGATGCCGCGCAGATCGCCGCGGCCCTCGCGGAAGCCGGCCTTCGTGCCGTGACCGTCGACCGCCGTGCGCGTGGGGGGAGCGGTTTCACCCCTCCGGTCGACCCGCAGCGTGAAGTGGAGGACCTCGCCGCGCTGATCGAGGCCGCAGGCGGCCGCGCCGCGGTGATCGGGCACTCGTCCGGCGCGGTGCTCGCCCTCGTCGCGGCGGCCGCGGGGCTGCCGATCGAGCGCCTGTTCCT
>JACEFY010000033.1 GCA_016807485.1 Stenotrophomonas maltophilia
GACGGAGCGACGCCTCGGCGACGCGACGGATCTGCTCGGGACGGCTGTCGAGGCCGACGCTCTTGCCGTCCTGGATGTCCCATCCGAACTTCGTCGCGATGACGACCTCGTCGCGGACGGGCTGCAGCGCTTCGCCCACGAGCTCCTCGTTGACGTACGGTCCGTAGACCTCCGCGGTGTCGAAGAAGGTGACGCCGACGTCCCGAGCGGAGCGGATGACGTCGATCATCTCCGCTCGGTCACCCGGGTTGGGTCCGTACCCCTGCGACATCCCCATGCAACCCAGACCGATGGCGGAGACCTCCAGGGTGCCGCCGAGTGTGCGTGTGTGCATCGTGGACCTTTCTTCGTGGACCAGTGGTTCAGGCTTCGGGGATCTGGAGGTCCCACGTCGAAGGGTCGACCTCGTCGGGGTCGGGTCCGCCGCGGACGCCCCGGTCGAGTCCGTCGATCACGGCCAGGTCGGAGTCGCTCAGCTCGAAGTCGAAGACGTCGATGTTCTGCGCGATGCGCTGCGGGTCGGTCGACTTGGGGATCACGGATCGGCCCTGTTGCAGATGCCATCTCAGCATCACCTGCGCCGGGGTCCGGCCGTGCGCTGCGGCGATCGCGACGATCGTGTCGTCCTCCATCACACTCTTGCGACCCTCGCCCCATCCCGGATAGAACGTGATGCCGCCGATCGGTGACCAAGCCTGCGTCACGATGCCGAGGGCGTCGTCGGCGCGCTGTACCCCCGGTTGCGTGAAGTAAGGGTGGAGCTCCACCTGGTTGAGCGCCGGCACGATGCGGGTCTGCTCGCGCAGGGCGGCGAGGTGGTGGGGCATGAAGTTGCTCACGCCGACGGCGCGCACCCGGCCCTCATCGAGAAGTGCTTCCAGCGCGCGATATGCGCCCACCGTGCGCTCGAAGTGCTGCGGCATGGGCTGGTGCAGGATCAGGATGTCGATCTCGGGGAACCCGAGCTTGTTCGCGCTCTTGTCGAAGGCGTGCCGGGTCTGGTCGTATCCGTAGTCGCTGACCCAGACCTTCGTCTCGATCACGACGTCGGCGCGGTCCACGCCCGAGCGACGGATGCCTTCACCGACCTCACGCTCGTTGCCGTACCCGGCAGCGGTGTCGATGTGACGGTATCCGGCCCGGAGGGCGGTCTCGACGGCGGTCGCGGTCTCTTCGGGCGCGCTCTGGAAGACGCCGAAGCCGATGGACGGGATGCGGACGCCGTTGTTCAGTGTGATCAGTGTGTTCACGGAAGATCTCCGATGGAGTAGGTCTGGTCGATGCCGAGGTCGGCGGACGCGTCCGAGTGGGTGAGCGCCCCGAGGAGCGTCATCCTCTCGGCCGTCTCCGAATGCGGCTCGTACGTGTACACGAGCATCGTCAGCCCGTGCTCGGTGGTGAGGTCGAAGCTCTCGTAGGCGAAGTCGAGGCGGCCGACAGAGGGATGCCGGTAGCGCTTCGCGCCACGTTGATAGCGGATGACCTCATGCTGGGCCCAGAGCGCCCGGAACTCGGGGTTCTGGGTCGACAGCTGGCCGATGAGTCGGATGAGTCCGTCGTCGAAGGGGTCCCGCCCCGCCGCCTGGTGCAGGAGCGCCACCACGTTGCGCTTGGCGCGCTCGTGGTCGACGGAGAAGTCGGCGGCGCGCGCATCGAGGAATTGGTAGCGCGCGCCGTTGAACGTGGCCCCCGCGAGATCCGCAGGCGTCAATCCGTACAGGGCCGCGCCGAGGGCGTTGGCAGCGACCACGTCGAGACGGGGGTTCTGTACGATCGCCGGAACCGTGAGCGCATCGAGCACGGCCTGCGTGGTGGCGGTGACGCCGGCGCGCACAGGCGGACGCGAGGGACGTCGGCGCGGCGCGGACGTGACCTCGACGAGGTTGAACAGGTGGTCTCGCTCGGTGTCGTCGAGCTGGAGCGCCCGCGCGATCGCGTCGAGCACCTCGCGAGAGGCACCGCGGGTGTTGCCGCGCTCCAGCTTCGCGTAGTAGTCGGTGCTCACCCCGGCGAGATAGGCCACTTCCTCCCGCCGCAGCCCCGGCACGCGTCGCTGGCCCGTGTAGGCGGGAACCCCCGCCTGCTCGGGGCTGATCCGCGCGCGCCGGGAGACGAGGAAGCTGCTGATCTCGTGCGGTGTCGACATGTCAGGCCGCGTCGATCGTGAGGTCGATGACCTCGGGGGTCGCGTCGTCCGGATGGATGGCACCCCGACGACCGGTGTCCAGCGCGTCGATCGCCGCGCGGTCGGCCGCCGTGAGCTCGAAGTCGAAGACGGCGAGGTTCTCCACGATCCGCGCGGGGCGCACCGACTTCGGGATGGCGCTGCGCCCGTTCTCGACGTGCCACCGGAGGATGACCTGGGCGGGCGTCTTCCCGTGCGCCTCGGCGATCTCCCGGATGACCTCGTTCTGCAGCGGCGGGACCGCACCGTTCTCTCCGGCCCAGCCGTACACACCCCCGATGGGCGACCAGGCCTGCGTCGCGATGCCCAGCGCCGCGTGGGCCGCCACCTGGTCGGGCTGGGAAAAGTTGGGGTGCAGCTCGACCTGGTTGACGGCGGGAATCACGTCGGCGTCGTTCACCAGCGCGGTGAGGTGCTGGGGTGTGAAGTTCGCCACGCCGATGGCGCGCACCCGGCCGTCCGCGAGCAGGCGCTCCGCGGCCTTGTACGCGGCGACGGTCCCGGCCCAGTTCGCCGGCCACGGCCAGTGGAGCAGGTACAGGTCGAGATAGTCCACGCCGAGCTTCGCGGCACTGGTGTCGAACGCGCGCAGTGCTTCGTCGTAGCCGTAGTCGGTCATCCACAGCTTGGTGGTGAGGAAGATCTCGCTGCGGTCGACGCCGGATTCGCGGATGCCGCGGCCCACCTCGCGCTCGTTGAAGTATCCGGCGGCGGTGTCGATGAGGCGGTAGCCCGTCTGCAGGGCGGTCGCCACGGCGGACGTCGCCTCGTCGCCTTCGCTCTGCAGCACCCCCAGCCCGATCGTGGGAAGGGCGACCCCGTTGTTCAGGGTGATGGTCGTGATCGACATGACGTTCCTCTCGTTCGTTACCGAGTCAACTCCCCGCTCCCGATGCGGGGAAGGGCGGGCCGTGACGTGGTCTGGCAGACCACCCCTCACCGCCACCTCAGGGGCGGATCAGGACCTTGAGCGCCTCACGGCTGTCCATGAGCCGGTACGCCTCGGCGATGTCGTCGAGGGGCAGCTCCCGGTCGAACACCTTCCCGGGGGTGATGGTGCCGTCGATCACCTGCGGGATGGCGGCTTCCAGGTAGGCGCGCACCGTGGCCGGTCCGCCGGTGAGGGTGGCGTTCTTCCCGAAGAGCGAGGCGAAGCCGACCGCGGCATCCTCGTACTGCGGCACTCCGACGCGCGAGATCACCCCGCCGGGGCGAACGATGCCGTAGGCCTGCTCGTAGGCGGGCATGTGCCCGACGGCCTCGAGCACGACGTGCGCTCCTTCGCCGCCGGTGAGCTCGAGCACCTTCGCCACGCCCTCGTCGCCACGCTCGGCGACGACGTGCGACGCACCGAACTCCCGGCCCAGATCGGTGCGGGCCGTGTGACGCCCCATCAGGATGATCGTCTCGGCGCCCAGCTGCTTCGCGGCGAGGACGGCCGACAGTCCGACCGCCCCGTCGCCGATCACCGCGACGGTCTTGCCGGCCTCGACCCCGCCGCGGATGGCGGCGTGGTAGCCGGTGAGGTACACGTCGGAGAGGGTGAGCAGGGACGGCATGAGCGCCTCATCGGTCCCGGCGGGGATGGCGACTGCGGTGCCGTCGGCGTAGGGGATGCGGAGCTTCTCGGCCTGCGTGGCGGAGGGTGCGCCATCGAAGAATCCGCCGTGGACGCACGACGTCGTGATCCCGTCGCGGCAGAATGCGCACGTGCCGTCGGACCATGCGAAGGGAACGATGACGGTGTCACCGATCGCGAGGGTGGTGACATCCGCGCCGATCTGCTCGACCACGCCGATGGCCTCGTGGCCCATGTGGCGACCCTCGGGGGTGTCGCCGAGGTCGTGGTACGGGTGCAGATCGGAGCCGCAGACGCACGCGTAGGTGACGCGGATGATCGCGTCGGTCGGCTCCTCGATGGTCGGTTCGGGCACGTCGACGACGCGGACGTCACCGGCGGCGTACATGAGTGTTGCGCGCATGATCTTCGCTTCTTTCTCTTGTGGTTGCGGGCATCGTGGATGCTGTGCCCGCACGGGTCAGGGTCGGGTGCTGCCGAGGGGGACGCTGAGCAGACGGTCATCGCCGTCTCGAGGGCCCGCGCCGTATCCGTCGGTATTGCTCGTGAGGAATCGGAGCTGCCCGTCGGGGCCTGCTGCGACGTGGCGGATCCGTCCGTACGCGCCGGTGTAGAGCTCGGTGGAGGTGCCCGGCTCGGCGATCGGCACGGCGCGGAGCGTCTGCCCGCGGAGGTTCGCGATGAACACCGTGCCCCCCACGATGGCGATGCCGCTCGGGCTGGCGTCATCCGGGTTCCATTGCTGGACGGGGTCGACGAAGTCCGCGTCACCGGCCACACCCTCCACGATCGGCCAGCCGTAGTTGCCGCCGGGGGTGATGATGTTCAGTTCGTCCCACGTGTCCTGCCCGAACTCGGCAGCGAACATCGTGCCGTCGTCGGCCCAGGCGATGCCCTGCGGGTTGCGGTGCCCGTAGCTGTAGACGAGCGAATCGGGGAGCGGGTTGTCGGCCGGCACACCCCCGTCCGGCGTCATGCGCAGGATCTTTCCCCCGAGGCTGTCGACGTCCTGCGCCGCATCACGGCGCCCGGCATCCCCGGTGGTCGCGTACAGCATCCCGTCGGGTCCGAACGCGATCCGACCTCCGTCGTGGTAGCTCGCGGCGGGGATCCCGTCGAGGATCGTCTCACCGCCGCCGAGGCCGAGCGAGCCGGCCGCGCCGGTCAGCGGGAAGCGCTGGATGCGGTTCTCGTCGCCGGTGGAATAGACGTAGAGGCGCCGCTGATCGTCGACGGCGATGCCGAGAAGCCCGGATTCGCCCTGGTGGACGACCCCCGGAATGGTCCCGACGACCCGGGTCGTACCACCGACGAGTTCGAGGATGTTCCCCGTGTCCCGCTCGCTGATCAACGTCGACTGACCGTCGAAGGCGATCGCCCACGGCGTGACGAGGTCCGTGGCGAGCTCGGCCGGGTCGCCCTGCGGCATGACCACGTCTGCCGGGGCGGGCACCGCCGTGGTCGATGGAAGAGGCTGTGCGGTCCGGGTGGCCTCGGGGTCGCTCGCAGCCGAGGTGCAGCCGACGAGCATGGCGACCACGGCCGCGCCGGCAAGAACGGCGACGATCCGTCGCGGTGAGGCGTTCATGACATGTGCTCCTTGTGGTGGGAGGGGTGCTCGGTCAGTCGACGATCTCGACGGTCACCGGACCGCCTTCGAGGAGCGACAGCTGCTGCTCGGTTGCACGGTAGGTGCCGATGTGCAGCGTGGCATCCGAGTAGTCGATGCCGCTCGCGTCGTAGTAGAAGCCGAGGTTGCCCCACGAGGTGAAGTAGATGAGGTCGCCGTCTTCCGGGTCGGAGCCGGGCGAGCCCCGGTAGTCGAGTTCGCGCGGCAGGTAGGAGATCTTCTCCTTGCCGCTGAACTCTTCGATGGTGAGCTGCAGGGGTAAGAGGGAGAGGAAGTCGCGGACGCCCGGACTGTCCTCCCCGATGGTGACGTCGACGCTCGTGCGATCGGAGGTGAACCGCACCACCGTTCCCACGATCTGAGTCGAGGCGTCGGCGGGGGTTGCATCAGGAGCCGGCGACGCGTCGACGGGCGGGGCAGCCGGCGTCGCCGAGGCTGTGGCCGACACCGTGGGGGCGGCTGACGGGGCGGGGGTGCACGCCGCCATCACGGCGGTCAACGCCACCGCGGCGGCGGCGGCGGCTACGAGCCGGGCACGGGTCATGACGGTGCTCCTCTGCCGCCGCCGACGAGTTCGCTGCGGACGTCAGCGCTCGGAGCGGCAGGGGTGGATGGGGTGCGGGTGCGGGCGAGCACGAGGGAGGCGATGCCCGCGAGCGTCACCGCGACCGTGGTCACCACGCCGAGAGGCAGGATGCTGAGGGCGCCGGCGATGCCCACGAAGGGTGCGGCGACTCCCCCGAAGCCGAAGCGCACCATCCCGAGGAGAGACGACGCGGTTCCGGCCATGCGCGGGTAGCTGACGAGCGCCAGGGTCGTGGCCGGCGGTGAGGAGACCGCGACACCGCCCGCGAGCAGGAACAGCGACACGATCACCACCCACAGCGGCGTCGTGACGAGCCCGGAGACGAGCAGGCCCAGCGCACCGACCCCGGCCATCAGGATGCCGGTGTTCAGGGTGCCCGTGAGGCTCCACTTCTCCGCCGCGCGGCCGGCGACGAAGCCGAACATCATGAATCCCGCGGAGTTCAGCCCGAACGCGAGCGCGTACTGCAGCGGGGAGAGCCCGTAGATGTCCTGCAGCACGAATGTCGAACCGGAGAGGTAGGCGAACAGCGCCGCGTACATGAAGCCCTGGTTCAGCACGGCGCCGACGAACACCCGGTCGGAGAGCAACGTGCGGAAGTCGCGCACGGTCTGCGTGAGTCCGCCGGTCGTCCGGTCCTCGGCCTGCAGGGTCTCGGGGAAGAGGATCAGCGTGATGGCGAGGATCCCGGCGCCGATGACGGCGAGGAAGACGAACAATCCCCGCCAGTCGGTGACGGTGTTCAGCACACCCCCGAGCAGCGGTCCGACGATGGCGGCGAGGCCCCCCACGACGGTGAGGCGTCCGTAGAAGCGGATCAGGGCACCGCCGGAGTAGATGTCACGCCCGGCGGCCTGGGAGATGACGATCCCGACCCCACCGGCCAGGCCCTGCACGAACCGCGCGACGATCAGCAGCTCCACCGTCGGGCTGAGGGCGCAGAGGGCGGACGTGACCACATACGCCACGATGCCGATGAGCAGGATGCCGCGGCGACCGAACCGGTCGGAGAGAGGGCCCGCGATCAGCTGCCCGGCGGCGAGCCCGATCA
Source organism: Stenotrophomonas maltophilia (assembly GCA_016807485.1). Classification (GTDB taxonomy): domain Bacteria; phylum Actinomycetota; class Actinomycetes; order Actinomycetales; family Microbacteriaceae; genus Microbacterium. The sequence continues at coordinate 7,032 of JACEFY010000033.1, forward strand.
AGCAGGCCGTGACCGTCAGCTGTGCGACCGACGTGACCGCACCGAGGTCCGCCGTCAAGGCGGGAAGCGCAGGGAGGTACAGGTCCATCGAGATCGGACCGAATACCGTCAGCAGGAGGAGCAGCGTGGGCAGCATCCGGCCGGCCACGCGGTGCGGTGTGGGGATTCGTTCGGACATGTGCTCCAGCTTCACCGTTCTCCGCACCGCGCGGGAGTCCCTGACGTGGGGTGTACCGGCAGGGAACCCTTCGCGTCCCGGCGCCATACGGATGGGTGCACTGACAGGGCATCCCACTCGAGGGTCGGTCGATTTAGCCTGAGGACATGGACAATCGAGCAGAGGTTCGCGAGTTCCTCATGACCCGTCGTGCGCGGGTATCACCCGAAGCGGCGGGGATCACCGCCGGTCCGGGTCGCCGGGTCGAGGGGCTGCGACGCAGTGAAGTCGCCGCTCTCGCCGGTGTGAGCGTGGAGTACTACTCCAAACTGGAGCGGGGGGCGATCGCCGGTGCCTCCGGCGCGGTGATCGACGCGATCTCAGGTGCGTTGCAGCTCACCGACGCGGAGCACTCCCACCTGCTCGACCTCGCCCGCAATGCCGACGGCATCCCCTCCTCCGGGCGCCACCGGCGGCGGAGCAGCAAAACCGGTCCGCTTCGCCACAGCTTGGAGTGGGCGCTCGCCTCCATCACCGACTCTGTCGCGGTGGTGCGCGATCAGCGGCAGAACCTGATCGCGTTCAACGAGCTCGGCAAGGCGTTCTACTCCCCGCTCATCGGCGACGGCGGCCGGGTCCCGAACTTCGCCCGCTTCCAGTTCCTCGACCCCGCCGCCCGCGACTTCTACCCCGACTGGGACCTGTTCGCCGACATGTGCGTTGCCGTCATCCGCGCCGAGGCCGGCCGCGACCCGCACGACAAGGGCATCCAGGATCTGGTCGGCGAGCTCTCCACACGCAGCGACGTCTTCCGCACGCTGTGGGCCGCCCACAACGTCCGCACGCACGGGTCGGGACAGAAGCGCTTCCAGCATCCGGTCGTCGGAGAACTCACCCTCGTCTACGAAGAGCTCGCGATCTCGGCCGATCCGGGTCAGGTATTGCTGATCTACTCCGCCGAACCCGGCTCTCCCTCTGCGGAGCGCCTCCGGCTGCTCGCCTCGTGGGCTGCCGAGTCGGCGCGTCATCCGTCTGTCAGCTGACGGCCGCCTCGAGGATGAGGTCGGCCGCGACGTGCGCACCGGGTGGAGCAGCACGCAGCCGTTCACCCGTGCGCTGGGTTCGTTCGCGCACTGCGGGGTTGTCGAGCAGCTCGACGACCGCCCGCCGGATCGTTTCCGGGTCGCTGCGGGCCGAGATGCGCCGCCCGATCCCAGCGCGCTCGACCACATCGCCGATGAGACGTTGATCGGCGGTGGGGTTGAGGGGCATGACGAGCAACGGGATGCCGTGGGCGAGCACTTTCATCGTCGTCGAGTGTCCCCCGTGGCCGATCACCAGCGCAGCCCCGGGAAGCACCTCGGCGTGCGGCACGTACCCGTGGATCTGCACGTTCGGCGCCGACGGAGCATGGTCTCCGAGGTCGAACCCGCCGGTCGTGACGATGGCTTCGACGGGAAGGCCGCCGAGCGCCTCGATCGCGTTCCGGTACGCGCGGCGCATGCCGGCCAGGGGAGTCGTCGAGAACGACACGACCACGCGCGGCGGCTGCGTTCGAGCGGTTCCCTCCACGCCGACCTCGGTCGTCCCCGTCCAGGTGTAGTCGGCGAACTCGAGGTGATCGCGTGCGGGGTCGAGCACCGGGTCGGTGAGCAGCAGTCGACGCACCGCCGCACCCCAGAGCACTCGCGGAGAGAAGCCGAGCGCGCCGACGATCGACGCCACCGGGCCGTGCAGGAACGCGCGACGCCAATACTCCGCGAACGTGTGCAGGAGTACCACGACCGGCACCCCGCTGCGATTCGCGCCCGTGATCAGCGCGAGCGCCATGCAATCCACCACGACGACGTCGGGTCTACGGGCGCGGATGAGCGTCTCGGTCTCGTCGGCAAGACGGCGACTGAAGAAGATCCGAGAGAGGGTCGGACCCAGCGACTCGGGGGTGCCCGCTGCGTTGCGCTTCTGCGACCACGAGACCTCGACCTCGTGGGGTGCACCGGCACCGCGTACCGTGTCGCCGTCTGAAGACGCGCCGACGAGGATGCCGGCGACATCGACCTGGACGCCGCGACGACAGAGCTCTCGTGCGATCCCGCGGATGGGCGGCACGTTGCCACCCAGATTCGCGCTCAGGATCAGCACCCTCATGCGTGGACTGTAGCGAGCCGCGTTCCCTGCCGCTACCGCCCCACTCGGCGCCGTCGGTGGAGCCGGGCTGCTACCCGAAGTCGCCCGGGGCCATATCGGTGAAGCGCGAGAAGTGACCCTGGAAGGCGACGGTGATCGTGTCGGTCGGGCCGTTGCGGTGCTTCGCGACGATGAGGTCGGCCTCGCCGGCACGGGGGCTGTCCTTCTCGTAGGCAGCTTCGCGGTGCAGGAGCACGACCATGTCGGCATCCTGCTCGATCGAGCCCGACTCGCGCAGGTCGGAGAGCGCGGGCTTCTTGTCGGCGCGCTGCTCGGCGCCACGGTTCAGCTGCGACAGCGCGATGACCGGCACCTGCAGCTCCTTCGCGAGCAGCTTCAGCGCACGCGAGAACTCCGACACCTCCTGCTGACGGCTCTCGACCCGCTTGCCGCTCGTCATGAGCTGGAGGTAGTCGATGACCACCATCTTGAGCCCGACGCGCTGCTTGAGGCGCCGGCACTTCGCACGGATCTCGACGAGCGTCATGTTGGGGCTGTCGTCGATGTAGAGCGGCGCGTCGTTGATGCGGCCGCGGGTCGCGGCGATCGTCGTCCAGTCGCGCGAGTCAAGCGTGCCCTTGCGCATGCTCTGCAGCGGGATGGCGCCCTCCGCGCTCATGAGGCGCATCGCGATCTCGCTCTTGCCCATTTCGAGTGAGAAGAAGATCGTGGGCATGTCGTGCTTGATGGCGGCCGAGCGCGCGAAGTCGAGCGCCAGCGTCGACTTTCCCATCGCGGGACGGGCGGCGATGATGATCATCTGCCCCGGGTGCATGCCGTTGGTGAGCTGGTCGAGTCCGGAGAAGCCGGACGGGATGCCGGTCATCTGGCCGTCGCGGCCGCGCGCCGCCTCGATCTCCTCGACGGCGGCATCGACGGCGATCTGCAGCGGCACGTAGTCTTCGGCGCGCTCGGCGCCGGTGACGGAGTAGATCTCGGCCTGCGCGTTGTTGACGAGGTCGAGCGCCTCGCCCTGGCCGTTGTAGCCCATCTGCACGATGCGGGTGCCGGCCTCGACGAGGCGGCGCAGCAGCGCCCGCTCGTTGACGATCGACGCGTAATAGCCGGCGTTGGCGGCGGTGGGCACGATCGAGGTGAGCGAGTGCAGGTAGTCGGCGCCGCCCGCGCGCTGCAAGTCGCCGGTCTTGATGAGCTCGTCGGTGACGGCCACGACGTCGGTCGGCTCACCGTGCGAGTAGAGCGAGAGGACGGCCTCGAAGATCAGCTCGTGCTTCGGGACGTAGAAGTCGGTGCCGCGGAGCGTCTCGATGACATCGGCGACGGCGTCCTTCGAGAGCAGCATGCCCCCGAGCGCGCTCTGCTCGGCCAGCAGGTCGTGCGGCGGCATCCGCTCGGGTCCGCGGCCGGAACCCCCCAGGCGTTCGTCCGAGATGTCCGCGATCGACATGCAGTCCCCTTCACACGATCGATGACCGGCCCCACCTCGAGACCACACGCCACGTTAGGGACGAGGTCCGACACCCGCAAATGCACCTGTGGATAACTCTGTGGACGATCTGCGCGAAACGCCGTCAACCCTGTGCACAGTGCCTGTGGAAACACGCCGCGGATAAGTCCGACGAGGATCAAGAAGAACATTTTGATCAGCACTTTTTCTATCCGCAACCTGTGGACGCGTGATGTGGTTGAAGTGCCGCTTGAAGGTTGGATCCGCTGGGTGCTGTTGGGGACAACCATGGGGATGGAGGCCGCCTTGTCAAGTCGGGGGATCATGTCGCGCGCGTCGAGCTGCGCCACGAAAACTCTGGACACGAGTGCCGACCGGGTGTAGCTTGGCGGGTCCAGGCACTCCATCGGTGTTGGCTTGCGCCAGCACCACCACCACCACCGACGCCACCACCACCGCGCCGGCGATCCCGGCAGGAGGCACCGGAAACGGAGCCACCACCGGCGGGTCCGACGGCATCCTCGGCGGCACCCAGATCGGCCTGCCGATCGGCGCGCCGATCACCCTGGGAGGCAACGCCATCGCCGTCATCGGCGATGCCACCACG
>JACEFY010000330.1 GCA_016807485.1 Stenotrophomonas maltophilia
ACCGCGGGCAGACCCGCGACCGCGGCGGGCGCCGTCATGCGCAGCGTCGCCTGACGCACGACGTCCACGCGGTCGCCGCGAGCCGTCCGCAGCGGCGCGGGGCCCGGCACCGTCGGCAGGAGCAGCACGGCGCCGTCGACGAGGCGCTGCACCCGCTCCCGCAGCGGAACGAGCTGCGCGCGCGCCGCCGCCTCCTGCTCGGGGGTCACCGTCGCCGCGAAACCGAATCGGTCGGCGACCGCCGCTCCGACGGCGTCCGCGTGCTCGCGCACCCAGTCGCCGTTGTTGCGCCACGCCTCCGCCGCCTGCACGATGCGGAACGGCTCGTAGTAGTCGTCGAGATCCCCGATCGCGACCCGGGCGACGGGCGCGGGGTCGTCGGATGCCGCGAGTCGGGCCAGTGCCGAGTCGAAGGCGGCGCGTGTGGCCGGCTCGACGGCATCCAGCACCTCGGCGGGCAGCAGGAACCGCCACGGCAGGTCGTCGCCCGACGCGCCGAGCACGCGCTCGGTGGAGTCGGATCCGTCGTAGCTCAGGCACCAGTCGACGACGCGCTGCAGCGTCTCCCCGTCGCGGGTGAGCCAGCCCACCGTGTCGAAGCTCTGCGCGAGCGGCAGGAGGCCCTGCCGCGGCACGAGGTCGTGCGTCGTGCGGAGCCCCCAGAGGCCCTGGTACGAGGCGGGCACCCGCACCGAGCCGGCGGTGTCGGTCGCGAGCCCGATGTCGGCCTGGCCGGTGGCGACGGCCGAGGCGGGGCCGCTCGACGAGCCCCCCGGGAGGGCGCCGGGCAGGGCGCCGTTGGGGGGCGTGCCGTAGTGCACGTTGTCGCCGGCGATCGAGTACGCGAACTCGTCGGTGCGGGCGATTCCGCGCAGCGACGCCCCGCCGCGCAGCAGGTCGGCGACAGCGGGGGCGCTCGTCGGCTCGGCCCGCGCACCGTCGAGGAACGTGGGGTTGCCCGCGCCGATGCGGTACCCCTTGATGGCGAACAGGTCTTTCACCGCGACGGTGAGCCCCCGCAGCGGCCCGTCCCAGGCACCCTGCCAGAGCGGGTCGCCCACGGTGCGCCACACCGATCGATCGAGCGCCTGCGCCCGCGGCGTCACGTGCGCGGCCGTGATGAGCCAGCGTCCGCCGATGCGCTCCCACACCTGCGTCTGCAGGCCGGTCCCCCCGCCGACGTAGCGTGAGACGGAGACGAGCAGGGCCACGCCGTCTCCGAGTGCGCGATACTCCACCCGCTCGATCGAGCGGGGCGGCACACCGCCCCGCGCACCCCGGAACGCGCTGATCGCCTCGTGCCCGACGAGGAGACCCGCGCCGTCGCCGCGCAGGGTTCCGGCACCGGGCGCGAACGACGCATCCAGGACGTCGAGGTCGTTCGCGAGGATCGCGCGCTCGTACTCGTCGAACGCCGTGAACAGGTCGGCGGGGATGTCGTCGGGGATCACGCGTCACCGGCCGCGCGGACGTGGGCGAAGTCGGCCTCGCGGATGCGCGCGTGCACACCGCAGACGATGTCGACCACCTGCGAGATGTCGAAGTCGGTCGCCGCCGACAGGTAGGCGTAGGCGAGGTGCTCGTCCATGCCGTACCGCGCCTGCAGCAGGTCGATCGCGGCCCGCACCGCCGCCCGCATGGCCTCGTTCAGGTCGGGGTCGAGCCCCGTGGGGACGAGATAGTCGGGCGTGCGCACGAGCGGCCCCGTGATCTCGCCGAACGCGGCGAGCGCCGTGGCGCGCGGCACGACGTCGAAGCGCAGCGTGGCACGCAGCGATGCCTCGAGAGCCGTCAGGGCCACCTCGCCGTCGCCCTGCGCGAAGTGCGGATCGCCGACGTAGGCCAGCGCCCCCGGCACCTGCACCGGGAGGTAGAGCACCGTGCCCTCGACGAGCAGGTTGATGTCGATGTTGCCGCCGTGCGGGCCCGGGGGCACGGAGTGCGGGTGCTCGGCACCGGCGACCGCGACGCCCATCGTCCCGAGAAACGGTGCGAGCGGGAACGCGACGACACGCCCCCCGCCGTCGGCGAGCGGCAGGACGCCGACGAGGCGCCCCTCCCGCTCTTCGACGGGGGTGAACACGCTCACGTTGCCTGTCCCGCGCGGCAGGATGCCGGGGAGCGCGCCCTTGCCGTGGCGGTTCGAGATCACCCCGTACGGCACGCGCGGTACGAGCCGCTCGACCGTGATCTTCAGCAGGTCGCCGGGAGCGGCGCCCGTGACGAACACCGGTCCGGTCACGACATGCGGGCCGTCGGCGGCGGCATCCCTCGGCACGGTCGCGGCGATCTCGATCGCGTCGGCGAGGACGTCGGCCGGTGCCACCCCGTGCGCCGTGAAGTACGCCAGCGGGTCCTGCCCCTGATCGGGGAGGATGCCCTCGTGGCTGACGGTGTCGAACGTGACGCTCTCCCCCGGTGCGATGCGCAGCACCGGATGGTCGACGGCGCAGGGCAGCCGGCCCCACCGCACGTTGTCGGGGGTCGCGGGCAGGTAGTGGTCACCCGGGAGGGGGCCAGCACCGGTCTGGAGGGCGGCGAAGGTCATGCCGAGATCCTCTCAGCGTGCGGTGCGGCCAGCAGTCGCCCCGTCGGCGGGCCGCGGAACCACGGCGCCTCGCCCGCGCCGCCGTCGGTGACGTCGAACACGGCCTCGCCGTGCAGCCACGTGCGGCGGATCTTCCCGGTGAGCGTGCGTCCGTCGTAGGCGGTGATCGGATTCTTGTGCAGCAGGTCGGCGGCGCGCACGGGCAGGGGGTCGTCGACTCCGAACACCGCGAGGTGCGCGGGAGCGCCGACGGCGATGCGTCCGGCCCCGG
>JACEFY010000331.1 GCA_016807485.1 Stenotrophomonas maltophilia
GGAGGTGCGGCGCCGATTGGCAGGCATCCATCACCGTGACGGCGCCGACCGCCTGCGCGAGCGCGACGATCTCGGCGACGGGATTGACGATGCCCAGGACGTTCGAGACGTGCGTGAAGGCGACGATGCGGGTGCGCTCGCCGATGATCTCGGCGGCCGCGGCGAGGTCGAGCGTGCCGTCATCCCGCGCGGGGATGTGCCGGAGCACGGCGCCGGTACGGGCGGCGAGCTCTTGCCACGGGATGAGGTTGGCGTGGTGCTCGATGGCCGTCGTGACGATCTCCTCGCCCGGGGCGAGGGCGAAGCGCGCCGATGCGGGCGCGCCGCGGCCGAGGGTGGCGTTGCCGATCGCGTAGGCGACGAGGTTGAGCCCCATGGTCGCGCCGCTCGTCCAGACGAGCTGCTCGGGCTGTGCTCCCACGAAGCCGGCGACGGTCGCCCGCGCGTCTTCGAAGAGATCGGTGGCCTCGGCGGCGAGGGTGTGCGCTCCGCGGTGGACGGCCGCGTTCGCGTGCGTGAGGAAGTCGCGTTCGGCGTCGAGCACGGCGGTCGGCTTCTGACTCGTGGCCGCGGAGTCGAGGTAGACGAGGGGATGCCCGTTCACCTCGACGTCCAGGATCGGGAAGTCGGCGCGCAGGCGCGCGGCATCCAGCGTCGGGGTGGCCGTGTCGGGCGCTGCAGCACTCACGTATCTAGGCTACGCCCCGGCACCTGTGCGGGCTCCGGCCACCGCTCTGATCAGCTCTCGTCGTCGGTGTGCGACACGAGACCGTACGAGCTGATGCGTCCCGCGCGATCGTCGCCCGGGAGCGGCCGCGAGCGCCGCCCGTAGATGAGCTCCGACGAATCGAGCAGCCACGGAACCAGCGTGATCGACACCCCGTGCACGAGCATGAGCTGTTGGGCGATGCGGCGGGCGCGACGGTTGTGCAGCAGGGTCTCCCACCAGTGCCCGACGATGTACTGCGGCAGGTACACGGTGACGATCGCCGAACCGTGCTTCTCGCGGTACTGCTCGATGAACTCGATCAGCGGGCTCGCGTAGTGCCGGTAGGGCGACTCGATGGTCACGAGGGGCAGCGGCATCCGGTGCAGCTGCCAGTCGGCCTGGACGGCGTCGGCCTCCTCCGCCGTGACGGCGACGTGCACGGCGAGGGTCTTGCTGTGGTTGGCGGCGAGGGCATAGTCGACCGCCTTCGCGACCGGCTTCTGCAGGCGCCCGACGAGGACGATGGCCACGTCGCCGGTCGAGCCGTAGTGCACGGTGTCGTCCATCGCCGTCTCGTGCGCGACGTCGCGGTAGTACCGGTGCACGCCGACCATGAGGATCGAGAGCACGGGGATGGCGAGGAAGACGAGCCACGCGCCGTGCGTGAACTTCGTCACCGTGACGATCACGAGCACCAGCACCGTGAACGCGGCGCCGAGCGAGTTGATGAAGAGGCCCGTCTGTGCCTCCCGGCGCTCGGCGCCCCGGAGGAAGCGCAGCTCACGGCGCCAGTGCTTGACCATGCCGATCTGGCCGAGAGAGAACGACACGAACACACCGATGATGTAGAGCTGGATGAGCGTCGTCAGCTGCGCCTGGTAGACGATGAGCACCACGGCGGCGGCGAGCCCGAGGATGATCATGCCGTTGGAGTAGACCAGGCGGTCGCCGCGGGTGTTGAGGGCCTTCGGGGCGTAGCCGTCGCGGGCGAGCACCGACCCGAGCAGCGGGAACCCGTTGAAGGCGGTGTTGGCGGCCAGCAGCAGCACGCATGCGGTCGCGGCCTGGATGATGAAGAACGGGATGGATCCTGCCCCGAAGGTGGCCGCCGCGACCTGCGCCATGAGGCTCGGCTGCGGGTTGGTGCAGTCGAAGCCGATGAGGTGGCAGGGGTTCTCGGCGTACTGCACGCCGGTCACGAGCGCGAGGAGGGTGAGTCCGGCGAACAGGAGGATGGCGATCGAGCCCATCAGCACGAGGGTCGTCTGGGCGTTGCGGATCTTCGGCTGCCGGAACGCGGGCACGCCGTTGCTCACGGCCTCGACGCCGGTGAGGGCGGAGCAGCCGCTGGAGAAGGCGCGGAGGATGAGCAGGATGACGGCGGCCTGGGTGAGGTCTTCCGCCTGCACGGCATAGCCGGCGCTCGAGGCGACGGGCGCGTCGCCGAGTCCCCACCGCACGAGCCCGGTGACGACCATGACCGCGACCGATCCGATGAAGACGTAGGTGGGGATCGCGAACGCCTGGGATGCCTCGCGCACACCGCGGAGGTTCACGATGATGATGAGCGCGACGAAGCCGACCGCGAGCTCGACGCGCCAGGGGTTGAGCCCGGGAAGCGCGGAGATGATGTTGTCGACGCCGGAGGCCACCGACACCGCGACGGTGAGGATGTAGTCGACCAGCAGCGCCGAGGCGACGACGACGCCCGCCTTCTCGCCCAGGTTGGTGCGCGCGACCTCGTAGTCGCCACCGCCGGAGGGGTAGGCCTTGATGAGCTGGCGATAGCTGAGCACCACGACGATCAGGAGGGCCACGACGGCCGCGGCGACCCACGGGCTGAAGGCGAGGAAGGCCGTCCCGCCGATGAGGAGGATCATCAGCAGCTCCTGCGGCGCGTAGGCCACGGAGGAGAGGGCGTCGGAGGCGAAGATCGGCAGCGCCATCTTCTTCGGGAGCAGCTGCCCCTCGAGCTCCTCGCTCGTGAGGGGGTCGCCGATGAGGATCCGCTTGGCGATCGGGGTCTCTTCGGACCCGCCCCGACTTTCTTCAGTCACGGCGGGCGACACTAAGCCTGGTGGCGGGGTCGGGCAATCCG
>JACEFY010000332.1 GCA_016807485.1 Stenotrophomonas maltophilia
ACGATCGAGGCGCCCGGGCAGCTCCAGGCAGACGCCGACGGCCGGGTCTACAAGGAATCGTGGGGCATGGCGTCGACCAAGGCCGTGCTCGGCCGGTTCGGCCGGCTCGACCCGTACGAGCGGGCGCGCAAGGAGCTCTTCGCCGAGGGGATCTCGTCGTCGAAGATCTACCTCGACCCGTTGCGGCCGTCGGTCGAGGACCTGCTCGACATGATCACGTCGGGCGTGCGGTCCTCGTTCACCTACGCGGGCGCGGCGACCGTGGCCGAGTTCCACGACCGCGCGACGGTCGGGCTCCAGTCGGCGGCCGGCTACGAAGAGGGCAAAGCGCTGCCGGTCAGTTGGTGATCTGCCGCGACGACCACCGCCGGCGTGCCGTAGAATCTTCGGCATAATGGACGACCCTCCCAGTAGACGCTCGCCCCACCGACCCTTCTCCCGCCTGTCCGGGGGTGATGAGTGATGGATTACGTCATGTTGGGCGTGGGGCTGCTCCTGACCATCGGCACCGGCCTGTTCGTCGCCAGTGAATTCGCGCTCGTCAACCTCGACCGGGCCGACCTCGAAGCGCGACGGGATGCCGGTGAATCCCGCCTCTCGCTGACGATCTCGGCGCTCCGGATCACCTCGACGCACCTGTCGAGTGCACAGCTCGGCATCACGCTGACGACGCTCCTCACCGGCTACACGATGGAGCCGGCGATCTCGAACCTCCTGCGCCCCGTCCTCACCGGATGGGGCATGCCCGAGGCGACCGTGAGCCCGATCGCGACGGTCGTCGCGATCACTGTGGCCACGATCTTCTCGATGATCCTCGGCGAGCTCGTCCCGAAGAACCTCGCGCTCGCCGTCCCTCGGCAGACCGCCAAGGTGGTCATCCCCTTCCAGATCGCTTTCACGACGGTGTTCAAGCCCGCGATCGTCGTGCTCAACGGCAGCGCCAACGGCGTGCTCCGGAGCATGGGAGTGGAGCCCAAGGAGGAGCTCTCCGGTGCGCGGACCGCCGAGGAGCTCTCGAGTCTCGTCCGGCGTTCGGCGAGCGCCGGAGTCCTCGAAGAGGACACCGCGTCGCTCCTCGACCGCACACTGACCTTCGCGCGACTCACGACGGCCGACGTCATGACGCCCCGCCCGAGCGTGCACGCCGTCGCGGCGGGTGACAGCGCCGAAGACGTCATCCAGCTCGCCCGGCGCACCGGGCACAGCCGCTTCCCCGTCTACGACGACTCGATGGACGACATCACCGGGATCGTCCACCTCAAGCAGGCCATCAGCGTGCCGCGCGACCGCCGGTCCGACGTGCCGGCGGCGGCGATCGCGGAAGAGCCGCTGCGGGTGCCCGAGGCCGTGCACCTCGACGCCGTCATGTCGGAGCTGCGCGCCCGCGGCTACCAGATGGCGGTCGTCGTGGACGAGTACGGCGGCACCGCGGGCGTCGTCACCCTCGAGGACCTCGTCGAGGAGATCGTCGGGGAGGTGCTCGACGAGCACGACCGCAACCGCGCCGGCATCGTCCGCACGGGCGACGGGGTGATCTTCCCCGGCGACCTGCGTCCCGATGAGCTGCGCGACCGCACCGGCATCCGCGTTCCGGAGGGCGACGTCTACGACACCGTGGGCGGATTCGTCATGTCGACGCTCGAACGCATCCCGGTCGTCGGGGACATCGTGGAGATCGAGGACGGCACCCTCACGGTGCAGCGGCTCGACGGGCGCCGGGTCGATCGTGTGAGATTCGTGGCCGCCGCCCTGCCGGACGCCGCCGCCGACGAGGGGAGCAGACGATGAACGACTGGGCAGGAACCGCCTGGCTCGTGGTGCTGCTGGCCTTCACCGCGTTCTTCGTCGGCGCCGAGTTCGCCGTCATCTCCGCACGCCGATCGCAGATCGAACCCCTCGTCGAGAAGGGCTCGCGCGGCGCGAAGACGGCGCTGTGGGCCATGGAGCACGCGACCCTCATGCTCGCGACATGCCAGCTGGGCATCACGATCTGCTCGCTGCTGATCCTGAACGTCTCCGAGCCGGCGATCCACCACCTGCTGGAGGGCCCGCTGGGGCTCACCGGGTGGAGCGAGGCCGTCATCGGCGGTGTCGCCTTCGCGATCGCGCTGGTGCTCGTGTCGTACCTGCACGTCGTGTTCGGCGAGATGATCCCGAAGAACCTCGCCTTCTCGATGCCCGACCGGGCGGTGCTGCTGCTCGCGACACCGCTCATGTGGGTGTCGAAGCTCTTCCACCCGATCATCGTCGCGCTCAACTGGGTGGCGAACCACATCGTTCGCGCCGTCGGCGTCGAGCCGAAGGATGAGGCCGCCTCGACCTTCACGCTCGACGAAGTGGCCACGATCGTCAACCAATCCCGCATCGAAGGGGTGCTCGACGACGCCTCCGGTGCCGTGGCGGCGGCGGTGGAGTTCACCGACAAGAAGGCCCGCGACATCGCGGTGCCGCTGTCGGATCTCGTGACGCTCCCCGAGCACACGACGCCCGACGAGATCGAGCGGGCGGTCGCCAAGCACGGCTTCTCGCGCTACGTGATCGTGGATGCGGCCGGCGCCCCCGTCGGCTATGTGCACCTCAAGGACATCCTCCGCGATGCGGAGCGTCCGGATGCCGCAGCGCGCTCCGATGCCCCGATCAAGCCCAAGCGCATCCACCACATGGTGCCGGTCGGCGAGCAGACCGACCTCGAAGACGCGCTCGCGCTCATGCGGCGCTCGAGCCGTCACCTCGCGCAGGTGCGCGGCGCCGACGGCGCTGTGACGGCGGTGCTGTTCCTCGAGGACATCATCGAAGAGCTCGTCGG
>JACEFY010000333.1 GCA_016807485.1 Stenotrophomonas maltophilia
CGCCATCCCCGCCGCGGACTTCAATGTCGTGCCGCTGCCGGACGACCTCGACTTCGTGGCGGCCGCGTCGCTCGGATGCCGCTTCGCGACGGCGTACCGCGCGCTGACGGTGCACGGACGCATCCGCCCGGGCGACGGGGTCGCCGTGTACGGCTGCGGCGGCGTGGGGCTCTCGGCCGTGATGATCGCCGCCGCGCAGGGTGCGCGCGTCATCGCCGTCGACCGCTCACCCGCAGCGCTGGACCTCGCTCGCGCGTTCGGCGCCGAAGCCACCCTCGTCGCCGACGAGGCGTCGGCGGCCGAGGTCGTCGCGCTCACCGACGGGGGAGCGCACGTGTCCCTCGACGCGGTGGGTACGGCCGCCACCGCGCGGGCCTCGATCGCGTCGCTGCGCCGCCGCGGCCGGCACGTGCAGGTCGGTCTCCTGCTCGGTGACGACGCCGCCCCGACGCTCCCGATGGGCCGGGTGATCGCACAGGAGCTCGAGCTCTACGGTTCGCACGGCATGCCCGCGCGCGATTACCCCGCCATGCTCGCCTTCGTCGCCTCCGGCGCCGTCCGGCCGGAGCAGCTCGTGGGCGCGGTCATCGCGCTCGACGACGCCGCCGAGGCCCTCGTCGCGCTCGGCGCGCCGTCACCGGGTCACGGCATGACCGTCGTCGAGATACCCGCGCGTCCGTAGTCCTGCGGGGCGGAGGCACCAACGCGAGGTAGAATGGTCGGATGCGCGGCCTTCGGCCCGCTGCCGAGCTTTCCCGCCGCCAGATCCCAGGAGGTTCCCCGTGGCCGCACGTGACCAGGGCATCATCGACCCGCCCATCGACTCGCTCCTCGAGAAGGTCGACTCCAAGTACCAGCTCGTGATCTACGCATCCAAGCGCGCGCGTCAGATCAACGACTACTACTCCGACCTGCACGAGGGCAACCTCTTCGACAACGTCGGCCCGCTCGTCGACTCGCACGTCGAGGACAAGCCGCTCACGATCGCGATGCACGAGATCCACGAGGACAAGCTGCGCCTTCGCGCCGCCGAGTGACCTCATGACGCCGTATGGCGTCGCCATGCCCGCGTCCTCCGCTGTGTCGGAGTCCGCGGGCATGATGGTGTGTACCCCCGAGAACCTGGAGCATCGATGAGCGCCCTGCGTCTGTTCACGTCCGAGTCCGTGACCGAAGGTCACCCGGACAAGATCTGCGACCAGATCTCGGACTCGATCCTCGATGCGCTCATCGAGGTCGACCCGGGCAGCCGGGTGGCCGTCGAGACGCTCGTGACGACGGGCCTCGTGCACGTCGCCGGGGAGGTGCGCAGCGAAGGCTACGTCGACATCCCGGGCATCGTCCGCCGTGTCGTCAACCACATCGGATACACCTCGAGCGAGACCGGCTTCGACGGTGACTCGTGCGGCGTGACCGTGTCGATCGGCGAGCAGTCCGGCGACATCGCCGCGGGCGTCGACAACGCCATCGAGCACCGCGAAGGGGGGTCCGCCGACCCGATCGACGCGCTCGGCGCGGGCGACCAGGGCATCATGTTCGGCTACGCCACCAACGAGACGCCGCAGCTCATGCCCCTCGCCATCTGGACGGCGCACCGCCTCGCGGAGCGCCTGACCGACGCCCGTCGCTCGGGGGCGCTCGGCTTCCTCCGCCCCGACGGCAAGACGCAGGTCACGCTGGGCTACGACGGCGCGGTCCCGCGCACGGTCGAGACGGTCGTCCTGTCGACGCAGCACAACCCCGACATCTCCATCCCCGCCCTCCGCGCAGCCGTGCAGGCCGAGGTGATCGACCCCGTGCTCGCGCAGACCGGCCTCGACCTGTCGCACGTGCAGTACGTCATCAACCCCGCCGGCCCCTTCGTCATCGGCGGGCCGAAGGGCGATGCGGGCCTCACCGGTCGCAAGATCATCATCGACACCTACGGCGGCGCGGCGCGTCACGGCGGCGGCGCCTTCAGCGGGAAAGACCCGTCGAAGGTCGACCGCTCGGCCGCGTACGCCATGCGCTGGGTCGCCAAGAACGCCGTCGCGGCGGGGCTCCCCGCCCGCCTCGAAGTGCAGGTCGCGTACGCGATCGGCCGGGCCGCGCCCGTGGGGCTCTACGTCGAGACGTTCGGCACCGGGCACGTCGCCGACGATGTCATCACGAGCGCGATCCGCGACGTCTTCGACCTGCGCCCGCAGGCGATCATCGACGAGCTCGACCTCCTGCGGCCGATCTACGCGCAGACGGCGGCCTACGGTCACTTCGGGCGCGAGCTGCCCGAGTTCACGTGGGAGCAGACGACTCGCGTCGAGGAGCTGCGCGCGGCCGCCGGTCTCTGAGCGGTCGGCACAGACCGTGGTCACCGTCGCGCGCGTGCTGATCGACTCGCCGCTGCCGCAACTCGACCGCCTGTTCGACTACGCCATCCCGCCCGAGCTCGACGGCGATGCCGTGCCCGGTGTCCGCGTCAAAGTTCCCCTACGCACCGCAGGGCGGGTGGTCGAGGGCTACCTCGTCGAGCGCGGTGAGGCCGGGCCGTCGGTGCGGCCGCTGTCCGAGCTCGACAGCGTCATCTCCCCGGTCCGTGTGCTGCCCCCGGCCCTCTACGCGCTGGCCCGCCGTGCCGCCGACCGCGCCGCCGGGGGAGCGGGCGACATCCTCCGCCTCGTGGTGCCCAAACGCATGGTCCGCGCCGAGAAGGCCTGGCTCGCCGCGCCGGCCGTCGAGACTCCCACGGTCGGGGCGGATGCCGCATCCTGGGCACGCGGCATCCTCGCGCCGTACCCGGGGATCGCCGA
>JACEFY010000334.1 GCA_016807485.1 Stenotrophomonas maltophilia
CAGCTCGAGCCGCGACCTGCCCGCTCCCGATCCGGCCCGGACGGTGTAGGCGGTCACGATCTCGCCCGCGCGGGTGACGAGCGTGACGTCCGTGCGCCCCGCCTCGGTCAGCGTGGCGCGGGCGTCGTGCGCGGCCTGCAGGTCGTCGACGATGTGGACGTGCGCGAGGATGCCGAGGATGCCGGCCGGAGCGGTGACGACGTCGCGCGCGGGCGTCGCCTCGGCGGCGATCTCTGATGGCGACGCCGGAACCGACGCGTCCGCAACGGCGATGTCGATCGTGCCGAGGTCGTCGTCGTGGGCGGCGCGGGCGACGGCGAGGGCCGCCTCCACATCGTCGACCAGCACACCCTCGGCCAGCGCGCCGAGCGCGGCGGCGATGGCCGGTTCGAACCCGGGCGTCACCTTGACGGTGTCGCCGATGAGCCCTCGCACGCCGCGCCCGCCGCGCGCGACCACGGCCGCCGCGGCATTGCGCACGTCGAGTGCCCGCCCGAGCGCGGCCGACTGCGCGGTGAGCGACTCGACTTCGCGCTCTGCGGAGTGCAGCCGCTCGCGCAGCGCGGTCACGTGCGACTCACCGTCGGCCGCCTCGCGTTGAGCGCGTTCGTAGGCGGCCGCATGCTCGGCGGATGAGCCCTCCGGAACGAGGGTCGGGTCGACGCCCGCCAGAACCTGCTCGGCTTCGGCGCGCCGCGCGAGGGCCGCATCCAGCGCCCGCTGCTGACGCTCGACCGCGCCACGCACGGCTTCCAGGCGCGAGGCCGCGGCGTCCGCCGATCCGCGCAGCGCGCTCACGCGCATGTCGTGGGCCGACACTAGGGCGCTCTGCGCGGCGATGTCGGCATCGAGCGCGTCGAGCTCGGCCCGCGCACGGATCACGTCGCGTGCGGCCGCCGCCGCGGCATCCTGCGCGGCCCCGAGGCCGCCGCCGATCTCGTCGATCTCGGCACGCGCGTCGTCGATCGTCCCCTGGCCGACCGTCGTCACCTCCAACGCCAGCTGCCCGTCGTCTTCGAGGAACGCGACGCGCTGACCGGCCAGCGTGTAGAGCCCGCGCAGCCGCTCCTGCACCTGGGCGAGGGCGAACGTCGCGCTGCGCGCCCGGTCGACCGCCTCGGAACGCGCCTCGGCTTCCAGCGTGTCGATGCGCACCGTGAGCTGCTCGGACTCGTCCTGGAGCACGAGGCGCTCGGAGTGGCGTTCCTGCTCGTTGCGGGCGTGGTCGGCCAGCTGGGTCCGCAGTGCCACGAGGTCGTCGGCGTACAGGCGGGCTTTCGCGTCTCGGACGACAGCGGCGATCGTGGCCGCCTCCCGGGCGATCTCGGCTTGCTTCCCGAGGGGCTTGAGCTGGCGTCGGAGCTCGCCGGCGAGGTCGCTGAGCCGGGTGAGGTTGGCTTCCATCGCCTCGAGCTTGCGAAGGGTCTTCTCCTTGCGCCGGCGATGCTTCAGAATACCGGCGGCCTCCTCGATGAAGCCGCGCCGGTCTTCGGGGCTCGCCTGCAGCACGCTGTCCAGCCGTCCCTGACCGACGATCACGTGCATCTCGCGTCCGAGGCCGGAGTCGCTGAGGAGCTCCTGCACGTCGAGCAGGCGGCAGGTCTGACCGTTGATCGCGTACTCGCTCGCGCCGTTGCGGAAGAGCGTCCGGCTGATCGTCACCTCGCTGTACTCGATGGGGAGAGCGCCGTCGGCGTTGTCGATGGTGAGCTGCACCTCGGCGCGGCCGAGCGGGCCGCGTGTCGACGTTCCGGCGAAGATGACGTCTTCCATCTTCCCGCCGCGGAGGGTCTTCGCCCCCTGCTCGCCCATCACCCAGGCGAGCGCGTCGACGACGTTCGACTTGCCGGACCCGTTGGGCCCGACGATGCAGGTCACACCCGGCTCGAGGGCGAAGGTGGTCGGCTGCGCGAACGACTTGAAGCCCTTGAGCGTCAGGCTCTTCAGGTGCATGCTCGCCTTTCGGATGCGGGTGACGGCTCCACGCTACCGTTCGCCCTCTTGACACCGTCGCTCGCCACGCGCTAGCGTCGCTTCTCGCGTAGAACGTCGAGAGGAGGTCCCTGACATGATGATGATCACGCCAATCCGTGCCACGGGACCCGTCTCCGTCCGCACCCGCCTCGGCTGACGCCGCCGCACTCGGGTTCAGCGCCTTTCCGGCTCCGGAAGAGACGCCCGCCGCGTCCGCCGACGCCCCGCCGCCGACAACGGCGGCCCTCTGCCGATTCCCGGCCTCCGCACGCACGTCCGGACCCTTTCGTCCCGTGTGTGCACCTGCATCCGCTTCCCTTTCCGAAAGCTTTCATCGTGAATATCACCACGCCCGAGATCATCCGGCCGCACACGGCCGCTCGATCCGACACCCTCAGCCTGCCCGGGCGGACTCCGCGCACATCGCTCGCCGATCGCCTGGCGCTGCGCGCGGCGCTCTGGCTCGTGCTGTGGAGCACCCGCCCCGAGCGCGGCCACGACCCCCGGTCGGACCCCTGGCTCGACCGCCGGCGCGATGCCGACCGCGCTCAGCGCGAGCAGGCCTGGCTGTCGATCGCCCGGCACACCCATCCGTACTGATTCCGCACTCCCACAAGGAAGGCCCGTTCGCGGGACACCATGAACACGACTCTCCCGGACGGCAGCGCCGTCTCGTTCGACCCTGTGAGCCTCCCGGCGACCGCTGAAGAGGCGCCCTCCCCTTCTTTCGAGGAGATGACGCGCGTCCGCAACGCCGTCCTCCGCGAAGTCGTGGGATCCGATGTCGACGCGCAG
>JACEFY010000335.1 GCA_016807485.1 Stenotrophomonas maltophilia
GAAGCTCGCGTAGACCGCGAGGTCGAGGCGTCCGATGGCCCACAGGATGAGGAGCGGCACGGCGAGCGAGACGGCGGCCCGGAGCGCGACGCGATGGTCGCCGCGGTGTGGAGCCACCCGGATGAGCCCGGTGAGGATGCGGCCCCGGCTCTCGTCCATCCGTCCAGCCTACGATCCACGCCGCCACCTTCGGGGCGTGCTCTCGTCTCGCGCGCTCCGGCCCGCTAGCGTCGAGGGCAGCGGAAGGAGAACGCCATGGCGGAGTTCGACACCATCGTCATCGGGGCCGGAGTCGCGGGGGTCACGGCCGCGAAGCTGCTGCAGCGTGCCGGCAAGCGGATCGTCGTGCTCGAGGCGCGCGACCGCATCGGCGGACGCACGTGGACCGACCGCACCGGTGGCGACCCCATCGACCGCGGCGCCTCATGGATCCACGGCATCGACGACAGCCCGGTGGCGGCCGCGGCGACCGCGTTCGGCATGCGGATGGTGGAGTTCACCGTCGGCGGCTACCAGCCCGACAGCCGGCCCATCGCCCACTACTCCCCCGACGGCGTGCGTCTCAGCACGGAGGAGGCCGCCGCGTATGTCGCCGACATCCACGGGGTCAACGCCGAGCTCGTCGAGGTGATCGCGGCATCCGCCCCCGGCGACTCGTACCGCGACGTGACGGAAGTCGTGCTCGCACGCCAGGACTGGAGCCCCGAGCGTGCCCAGCGCGTGCGGGAGTACGTCGAGCACCGCGCGGAGGAGCAGTACGGCGTCTGGATCGAGGAGATGGGCGCGCACGGCCTCGATGACGACACCGTCAACGGCGACGAGGTGGTCTTCCCCGACGGGTACGACCAGCTGGCCGCCCACATCGCCGAGGGACTCGACGTGCGTCTGCACCACGTCGTCGAGTCGGTCACGTGGTCGCCGGACGGGGTCACGGTGCGCACCGCGCGGGGCGAGGCGTTCACGGCGGCGAGCGCCGTCGTCACGGTGCCGATCGGGGTGCTGACCTCGGGGGCGTTCACGATCGACCCGCCGCTGCCCGAGACCCACACCGACCCGCTCAGCCGTCTGAAGATGAACGCGTTCGAGAAGATCTTCCTGACCTTCCCGGAGAGGTTCTGGGACGACGGGGTCTATGCGATCCGCCAGCAGGGGCCCGAAGGGCGCTGGTGGCACTCCTGGTACGACCTCTCCGCCCTGCACGGCACGCCGACGCTCCTCACGTTCGCCGCGGGTCCGGCAGCCGTGCTCACGCGTGGGTGGGATGCCGCGGCCGTCACCGACTCGGTCATGACGCAGCTGCGTCGTCTCTACGGCGACGCCGCGCCCGACCCGACGGGTGTCACGATCACGGCGTGGCAGGACGACCCGTTCTCGCACGGCGCCTATGCCTACATGGCCATCGGGTCGCTTCCGGAAGAGCACGATCAACTCGCCGAGCCGATCGGCGGGGTGCTGCACCTGGCCGGCGAGGCGACATGGAGCGATGACCCGGCGACGGTGCCGGGGGCGATGCTGTCCGGGCACCGCGCAGCGCAGAACGTTCTCGGCCGCGAGATCCCGATCGAAGACATCTGGGCGTGACGCCCGCGAGACCGATGTGCTTCTAGATCCCTCGTGCCCGGTGGAACGCACGCGCCGCATCGATCCATGAGAGCAGCAGCCCGTCGTCGGCGAGGTGCTCCGGTTCGACCATCAGCCAGCCGGGGCCCATCTCGCGGCGCTGCGGCCCCATCCGGGCGGCCGATGCGCCCGGTTCGAGGGCGAGCACGGGGCCGTCGTCGTCGCTGACGCGCACGAGCAACTCCGCCGACGAGAACACGGCGACGACGATCTTCTCGTCGAGGAGGAACGCCCGCGACCCGAACATCGCCTTCTCGGTGAGGTGCGGCTCGTCGGCCAGCAGAGCGCGCACGCGGTCGGCCATCGCGCTCTGCGCTTCGTTCACCGGCATGGCGCCTCCCGCGTGCGGTCTTCGCAGGAAGCATCCCACGGGCGTGCGACATCGCGCTCGGCGGTGCTCACGGAAAGAACGAAGCCCCGGTGAGAATCATCTTCTCACCGGGGCTTCCGACCGTCGGGATGACAGGATTTGAACCTGCGACCCCTTGACCCCCAGTCAAGTGCGCTACCAAGCTGCGCCACATCCCGGTCTGCCGTCCGCACGCGGACAACTCCCCTATCCTACCGGGTCCTGATCGCGCCCGCGAACCGTTGGCAATGTCGCAGCCTGCCGGTAGCGTCCGGGCATGACCCAGATCGAGATCGTTCCGGCATCCCCCGACCGTTTCGACGACGTCGAGCACGCGCTCACCGGCGGAGGCGACGGCGCGTCGTGCTGGTGCCAGTGGTGGATGCTGCGCAACAAGGACTTCCAGGCGGCCTCAGCCGACGAACGACGCGAGCTGCTGCGCGGCGACCTCGCCGCGCCGATCCCGTCGGCACTCGTCGCCTACGTCGACGGGGACGCCGCCGGATGGGTGAAGGTGTCGGCGCGGACCGACCAGCCTCGACTCGCCGCCACGCGCAGCCTCCAGCAGTCACCGGAGCCGATGGACGACCCCTCCGTATGGGCGGTGACGTGCTTCGTGGTGCGACGGGAGCACCGCGGCGCCGGCGTCGCCGCCAGGCTGCTCGACGCGGCGATCGCGCACGCGCGCACCCACGGCGCCCGGGTGGTGGAGGGGTATCCCGTCGACCTCGCAGTGAAGAAGGCCTCGAGAAACGAGATCTTCCACGGGGCGCTGTCCACTTT
>JACEFY010000336.1 GCA_016807485.1 Stenotrophomonas maltophilia
GGGCCGCGCGCGAGCAGGTGCTGGGCGGACTGGGCGACCGGACGCATCGCGATGAGGTCGAGGTTGACGTGTCCGGGAGCGTTCAGCGCGTAGGCGATGACGTCGGCCACGTCGGCGGCGACGAGCGGCTGCTCGACGCCCTCGTAGACCTTCTCGGCGCCGGCGCGGTCTCCGCCGAGGCGGTTCACGGTGAACTCCTCGGTGAAGACCATGCCCGGGGCGACCTCGGTCACCCGGATCGGTTCGCCGTTGAGTTCGAGGCGCAGCGCGTGGGCGAGCATCGCCTCCCCCGCCTTGGCGGCGTTGTACCCGCCGCCGCCGGGATAGGCGGTCTGGGCGGCCGTCGACGTGACGTACAGCGTGTCGGCGTGACCTCCGCCGTCAACGATCGACGCCCGCAGCAGCGGGAGGAGCGCCGCGGTGACCAGCTGCGCGGACAGCACGTTGACCTCGAACATCCAGCGCCAGTCGGCGGCGCGACCGTCCTCGATGCGGTCGGTGCCGCGGGCACCCCCGGCGACGTGGACGAGGGCGTGCACGGGCCCGGTCGCCGACAGGTGCTCGGCGAGCGCGGCGACATCGCCCTCGTTCGTGAGGTCGGCGGCGAACGAGGCCGAACCGACTTCGGCGTCGAGGGCCTCCAGTCGTTCGGCGCGGCGGGCGACGCCCACCACATCCCACCCGGCTGCGCGGAGTGCCCGCACCGCCGCCTCGCCGATCCCCGAACTGGCCCCGGTCACCACTGCGCGTCGCGAACTCATGCCTCCACGCTACCCGGGCATCGCATTACGCCAGGTTTCCCGCGTGTTGTGGCGGTGGATGCCGGCTCCGTACTGTCGGTGGAGTCGACGGCGTCCGCCGGCGGCAGACCCGAACATCGCAGGAGTCCGATCATGTCCGCACCCGAGAACTGGCGCTTCGAGACCACGCAGATCCACGCCGGCGCCGCCCCGGATCCCGTGACCAAGGCCCGCGCGACGCCGATCTACCAGACGACCTCCTATGTGTTCGACAACGCCGACCACGCGGCCAATCTCTTCGCGCTGGCCGAGTTCGGCAACATCTACACCCGCATCCAGAACCCCACCCAGGCGGTCGTCGAAGAGCGCGTCGCCGCGCTCGAGGGCGGCTCGGGGGCGCTGCTGGTCGCGAGCGGCCAGGCCGCCGAGACCTTCGCGGTGCTGAACATCGCCGAAGCCGGCGACCACATCGTCTCGTCGTCGTCGATCTACGGCGGCACCTACAACCTCTTCAAGTACACCCTCGCCAAGCTCGGCATCTCGGTGACGTTCGTCGAGAACCAGGACGACGCCGAGGAGTGGCGGCGCGCGGTGCAGCCGAACACGAAGCTCTTCTTCGCCGAGACCATCGGCAACCCGAAGATCAACATCCTCGACATCCGCACCGTCGCCGACGTGGCGCACGCCGCCGGCGTCCCGCTCATCGTCGACAACACCATCGCGACCCCCTACCTGATCCGTCCGTTCGAGCACGGCGCCGACATCGTCGTGCACTCGGCGACGAAGTTCCTCGGCGGGCACGGCACCGTCATCGGCGGGGTCATCGTCGACGGCGGCACCTTCCCCTGGACCGAGCACGCCGACCGCTTCCCCGGCCTCACCACGCCCGACCCGTCGTACCACGGCGCCGTCTACACGCAGGCGGTGGGCGACGCCCTGGCCTACGTCATCAAGGCGCGCGTGCAGCTGCTGCGCGACCTCGGCGCCGCCATCTCGCCGCAGAGCGCGTGGCTGCTCATCCAGGGGATCGAGACCCTGTCGCTGCGCATCGAGCGTCACGTGCAGAACGCACAGGAGATCGCCGAGTGGCTCGACGGCAACGACGACATCGCCTCGGTCAACTACTCGGGCCTGCCGAGCTCGCCGTGGTACGCCGCCGCCAACACCTACGCTCCGAAGGGCGTCGGCGCGGTGCTCTCGTTCGAGCTGAAGGGCGGCGTGCAGGCGGGGCGCGAGTTCGTCAACTCGCTCACGCTGTTCAGCCACCTGGCCAACATCGGCGACGTGCGCTCGCTCGTCATCCACCCGGCATCCACGACCCACTCGCAGCTCACCCCGGAGCAGCAGCTCACCGCCGGAGTCACGCCCGGCCTCGTGCGCCTCTCCGTCGGGCTCGAGAACGTCGAGGACTTGAAGGCCGATCTCGAGCAGGCGCTCGCCGCGCTGCGCGGGGACGCAGCGCGCCTCGACGAGACGCTCACCGACATGCTCATGATCGCCGAGGCGGCCGGGGCGCCGGAGTCACGCGCCGATGTCGCGGCGGCACTCGCCACGGTCGAGACGGCGCTCGGACCCGTAGCCGCCGAGCGCCGCATCGGCCTCGCCGTCACCGCGACCCCGGCGCACGCCGCCATTCCCACGGTCACCCTCGCCCGTCTGGTGAGCGCACTGCTCGACAACGCCCTGCAGCACGCGCCGGAAGGCTCGACCGTCGACCTGGATGCCGCCGCCTCCGGCCGGTTGGTGGAGATCCGGGTGCGCGACCGCGGCCCCGGCACCGCGCCCGCCGATCACGAGCGCGTGTTCGAGCGCTTCGCGCGCGGCGGCGAGACGGGGCGCCGGCGCGGATTCGGGCTCGGGCTCGCGCTCGTCCGAGAGACGGCGGGCCGCTTCGGCGGGACCATCGCGATCGAGCGGACGGGCCCGGAGGGAACGACTTTCCTGCTCACGCTGCCGTCGGCGTGACGGCCACGTCGACTCCGGCGATCCACCGGCTGACGCCGCC
>JACEFY010000337.1 GCA_016807485.1 Stenotrophomonas maltophilia
ACTCGGGATCAGCCGGTCCGGCGCGCAGGCTGCTCTGTCCCGCGCCCGCGCGCGGCTCCGCGATGTGTGGGGCGAGGACGATGGCGCCCCGGCGCAAGATTCGGACGCGGTCTGACACATACCCGGTGAAGACCTCCCGAAAGGAGTCCCCGTGGACGACATCGAACGCATGCGCAACCTCGACCCGGCGGCGGATGCCGAGCCACCCGCGGCGTTGAGGGAACGCGTGGCGGAGATCTCCGCGGCGGATGCGCCGGACGTGCGCCGCGCACCGCGCTGGCTCATGCCGGTGGCGGCCGCCGCGGCGGTCGCCGTGGCCCTCGGCGGCGGCTACCTCGCCGGCGTGCGGACGGGTTCGGCCGAGCCGGCCGGACTGACCGTCGCCCAAGGCGGACCGGTGGTTCCCGTCGCGACCGGGTCCGCGGCAGACCCGGCAGCCCCGGTGAGTCTCGGCGGAACGTCCGATTCGGGTGCCGCAGCCCTCACCGCCGGCGGCGCTCAGAGCGAGTCGTCCGCGGCGTTCTCCGCGGCGGACTCGTCTCGGAGCGTCTCACCCTGGCACTACTCCAACGGCCGCCGGTTCTCGGTGCCGACATTCGGCGACGCCGCGACCCGCGCCACCGTCTACGCCCTCGACGGCCGGGCGCAGTATTCGGCCGCCGACGCCGAGCGCATGGCGGCGGCGCTCGGCGTCGCCGGAACGGCCTACCAGGAGACCCCGGAGAACGGCTGGACCGTCGGCACCGACGACTGGGCCTCGACCGATCCGGCATTCCACCTGTACCCGAGCGGGGGCGGCGAAGTGTCGTACCGCAGCGGCGCGGTCGATCCGCACTCCGGATGCTGGGCATCCGTCGCCCCGCAGTACGGCTACGCAGAGGGCAAGGATCTCTCCGAAGAGCAGTGGCAGGCGATCGACACGGCCACGCAGGCCTGCGTCGCCGCGACGCCCATGCCCACCGAGCAGCAGGCGCGCGACGCGCTCAGAATGTTCCTCTCCGCGACGGGGGTCGACGAATCCCTCACGAGCGTGACCGTCGACGTGCAGGAGGACGCGCGCATCATCTCGGCCGTCGCCGCGCGGGTCGTGGACGGCAACGCCACCGTCGTGACGTCGCAGGTCACCGTTTCCGAGAAGGGACTGCTGTGGGCGAACGGCCAGAGCGCCCCCGTGGTCTCGCTCGGCGAGTACGACATCGTGAGCCCGTCCGAGGCCGCCGCCCGGCTCAACGATCCGGTGTTCGCCCCCGCGTACGCCGTCTCGACGGCATCCGAGGTCGACGTCGACCAGTACGACCCGCCCGCGACCGAGCCCCCCGCCGTCCCGGCACCGGGCGCGAAGGTCCCGTGGGGCATCACCGAGTTCGAGATCTCCTCCGCCCGACTCGGGTTCGCCCTCATGACGAGCATCCACGACGAGCGCTTCCTCGCGCCGGCGTACGAGTTCACCGACACCGAGGGGAACGTATGGAGCGTGCTCGCCCTCGCCGAGAGCGAGATCGACCCGGTGGGCGGCGGCGCCGCCAGCGGATGGTGGGGTCTCTACTGACCCGCCTCGGCGGCCTCTTCCAGCTCTTCGACCTCTTTCTCCCACGCGTCCCGGGCCAGCCGGTACCACATGTAGAAGGCGAAGCCGGCGAAGATCGCCCACTCGACGGCGTAGAAGATGTTGAGCCAGTTGACGGCGGATCCTTCGCCCGGCGCCGGCGAATCGATCGCGACGAGGCCGTCGACGGGTGCGAGTCCCGTCGTGCCGGCGTCGGCGACGAGGTAGGGCCGGTAGACGTCGCGGCCGGCGACGTCGGTCCACTGCCCGAGGAGCGCGGCGGGCGACATGCGCGTCATGTCGGTGATGGGCCCGTCCTTCGGCGGGAGGGCGGGACCCTCGTCGGAGACGAGCCGCCCCGTCAGGGTCACGGTGGCCGTGTCGCCCTCGGCCGCGAGGGCGGCTGCCGCCCGGTCGGCATCGGCGCGCGTGGGCGCCCAGCCGATCGCGACGGCGAGGAGGCCGGCATCCGCGCGGAACTGCCCGGTGACCCAATAGCCCTGGATGCCGTCGTTGTAGCGGGACGACACCACGAGGAAGTCGGTCGGATGCCACGTGCCGGTGACGTCGACGCGCTGACCGACGAGCGGCTCGGGCAGGTACTCCCCGGGCAGGGCGACGTCGGCGATCGGCTGCACGATCTCGGTCGCGCCGGGCGGCGGCGGGTCGGAATCGATCGCGCGTCCCAGCTGCCACTGGCCGAGCCAGGCGAACAGCGCCGCGACGGCGAGCGCGAACACCAGCATCCCGATCCACCACGGGCGCAGCATGACTTCGCGCAGCGTCGGCGGGAAGACCTCCGTGGGGCGATCGAGGGTCATCACTGCGCGATGTACGGCGCGACGACGACCTCGACGCGCTGGAACTCCTTGAGGTCGGAATACCCGGTCGTCGCCATCGACTTCTTGAGCGCGCCGATGAGGTTGGCCGTGCCGTCGGCGACAGGCGCGGGACCGTACAGGATCTGCTCGAGCGGGCCCACCTGACCGACCTTCACGCGGCGGCCGCGCGGAAGCTTGGAGTGGTGCGCCTCGGGGCCCCAGTGGTGCCCGAGGCCGGGCGCATCGGTCGCACGGGCCAGCGCGACGCCGAGCATGACGGCATCCGCTCCCATCGCGAGCGCCTTGACGATGTCGCCCGAGGTGCCCACTCCGCCGTCGGCGATGACGTGCACGTAGCGTCCGCCCGACTCGTCGAGG
>JACEFY010000338.1 GCA_016807485.1 Stenotrophomonas maltophilia
GGCGTGTACTTGTCGCCGTAGGCGCCGTAGCCGGCGCGCGCCATGGCCCACCCGACGATCGCGCCGACGACGAGAAGGCCGACCGAGGCCCACACGAGGGCGGGCATGTCGAGGAAGAAGAACAGCGTGCCGAGGGTCACCGCGACGAGCATGATGACGACGGCCGTCCAGGCGGCCGGCGAGTGTCCGTGGCCGGGGTCGTCGATCGAGTCGCTCATGGTTCTCCTTCGGTGGCGCGTGTGTCTTCCAGTCTAGCGGGAGGTCGGATCGTCGCCGCGCGAGAGGTCGTCCCACGAGTCGATCGCGTCGTGCGGTCGGGTGGGGGCCGACGCGCCGGCATCCGTCTCGTATCGGCGGCCTCCCGAGGCCCAGCGGTGGGAGGTGGCGAGGGCGAGGAAGCCCCCCAGAGCGATGAGCACCCCCGCGAGTCCGGCGAGATACGGCCACGGAGTGGGCGTGATCGACGTCACGAGGCCGGCGACCGCTTCCGCTCCGGTGAGGCCGGTCGTGGCGGTCACCGTCGTCGCGACCGCGTCGACCGGCAGTGTGAAGCCCACCCGGAGCGCCTGCACGGCCAGCGCTGCGCCGATCGCGACGGCGATCGCACCGAAGGCGTAGCGGAGCGCGCGGCCGACCACGGTGAGGGCGAGACCGAGGGCGAGGGCGGCGAGGCTGAGGGGCGCCAGCAGGCTCACTGCGGCGGCGCCCGGGACCGGCACCGGATCGTTCGCCCCCGCGCTCAGGACGACGTCCATCCAGGTCTGGGTGGAGGAGATGATGGCGATCGCGCCGCCGGCGAGGATCAGCAGCACCGAGAAGAGCCGCGCGCGGCGGGTCACCGCTCGCCGACCGTGGGGGCCAGGGCGTCGGCGTCGAAGCACGTGCGGTCGCCGGTGTGGCAGGCCGCGCCGACCTGGTCGACCTCGATGAGCAGCGTGTCGCCGTCGCAGTCGAGTCGGGCGTCCTTCACGTACTGGGCGTGGCCGGAGGTGTCGCCCTTCCGCCAATACTCCTGCCGTGAGCGGGACCAGAACGTGACACGCCCCTCGGTGAGGGTGCGCCGGAGTGCCTCGGCATCCATCCACCCGAGCATGAGCACCTCGCGGGTGTCGTGCTGCTGGATGATCGCGGGCACGAGACCGTCGGCGGTGAAGCGCACGCGGTCGATCCGGGGGTCGCTCATGTGCGCACCTCGATCCCTTCGTCGGCGAGCTGCTGCTTGACGTCGCCGATCGACAGCAGCCCGGAGTGGAAGACGGATGCCGCCAGCACGGCGTCGGCGCCCGCGTGGACGGCCGGTGCGAAGTGGCGGGCCGCGCCTGCGCCGCCGGAGGCGATCACCGGGACGCTCGAGATCTCGCGCATGAGGGCGACCAGTTCGAGGTCGAAGCCGTCCTTCGTGCCGTCGGCATCGATGGAGTTCACCAGCAGCTCGCCGGCACCGCGGTCGATCGCCTCCGCGGCCCATTCGAGCGCGTCGAGCGTGGTCGCCGTGCGACCGCCGTGCGTCGTCACGACGAAACCGGAAGGCGTTGCGTCGGCTCGCTTGACGTCGAGGCTCAGAACGAGGACCTGCGCGCCGAACCGGTCGGCGATCTCGCCGATGAGGTCGGGGCGGGCGATCGCGGCGGAGTTGACGCCGACCTTGTCGGCACCGACACCGAGAAGCCGCGCGACGTCGTCGGCCGAGCGCACTCCCCCGCCGACGGTCAGCGGGATGAAGACCTCTTCTGCCGTGCGCCGCACGACGTCGTAGGTCGTCGAGCGGTCGTCGACCGTCGCGGTGACATCGAGGAACGTCAGCTCGTCGGCCCCTTGCGCGTAATACAGGGCGGCGAGCTCGACGGGGTCGCCCATGTCGCGCAGGTTCTCGAAATTCACGCCTTTCACGACGCGGCCGGCCGCGACGTCGAGGCAGGGGATCACCCGGCACGCGAGGGTCATCAGAGCCTCGCGTTGTGGATCGGGGTCACGAGGATCGCCCGCGCTCCGATGGCGTAGAGCGCGTCCATCACCTGGTTGACCGTCTTCCGTGGGCTCATGACGCGCACCGCGACCCACGCGGGGTCGCGGAGCGGCGAGATCGTCGGCGACTCGATGCCGGGCGCGAGTGCGACCGCCGCGTCGACGAGGTCGGCGGGCAGGTCGTAGTCGATGAGCACGTACTGACGGGCGACCATGACGCCGCGGAGGCGCCGCAGCAGGGTGTCGGTGCCGGGTGCCTCGATCGGCGCGCCGATCAGCACCGCCTCGGAGCGGAGGATCTCGGGACCGAAGACCTCCAGCCCCGCCTGGCGGAGGGTCGTGCCGGTCTCGACGACGTCGGCGATCGCGTCGGCGACGCCGAGGCGGACCGCCGATTCGACCGCGCCGTCGAGCGGAACGAGGTCGACGGCGATACCGCGCTCGTCCAGGAACGCGTCGACGAGCCCGGGATAGGACGTCGCCACGCGGCGCCCCTGGAGGTCGGCGAGCTCGGCGTAGGTCCCGGCGGGGGCGGCGAAACGGAAGGTCGAGCCGGCGAAGCCGAGGGCTTCGATCTCGCGTGCACCCGGCATCCGGGCGTCCAGGAGCAGGTCGCGTCCCGTGATGCCGACGTCGAGCGCACCCGATCCGACGTAGGTCGCGATGTCTTTCGGGCGCAGATAGAAGAACTCGACCTCGTTGACCGGGTCGATCACGTGCAGGTCTTTCGGGTCGCGCCTGCCGGTGTAACCGGCTTCGGCGAGCATC
>JACEFY010000339.1 GCA_016807485.1 Stenotrophomonas maltophilia
GGCACGGGATGATTCGGGGGGTGTCGCGAGAGGGCATACATCGGCCCTATCCCATTTTCGAGGGCGGATGCAAGGGGGTCATCGAGATCTCAGAAGACCGCTATCGTCGGGGAGTCATCGGATCCCGGAGAACCCGGAGAAAGGGAGCACCGCCATGAACATCGCTCTTGTCATCATCATCGTCGTCGCCATCGTGCTTGCCATCGTCGGAGGCATGAGCAGCGCGCTCAACTGGCTCCTGTGGGTCGCGCTCATCGTCGGCGTCATCGCGCTGATCGCGTTCCTGCTGCGAGTCCTGCGCGGCGGCAAGGTCTGACCTTCGCCCCCCAGCGCACACGAGATGAAGGCCCCGCCATTGCCGGCGGGGCCTTCTTCGCTTTCTGCAGGTCAGCGCGCGAGGTACGTCCGCAGCGCGTCGCGGACGAACTCGGCACCAGCCGCGCCGCCGTAGTTGCGGGCGAACCGCGGGTCGGCGACGTACATGTCGGCGAGCCCCAGGACGTATCCCGTCGCGTCGCCGTCGGCGGTGGGAGTGCCGGGGATGCCGGAGAGCCAGGCGATGTGCCGCTCGGCGAGGGCGGACGCTGCCGCGCTGTCCGCAGCGATGCCGCGCGCCGCCGCATCCTGCCAGTCGCCGTTCAGCGTCGCGAGGGCCTCCTGCCATGAACGGCGCTCGTGCGGGTCCATCCCCCGCCACCATGCGTCGCTCTGCGCCGCGGCGTCGGCGCCCCACCGGCGGCCGACCTCCTCCTCGTACTGCGTGTGATCGAACCCGTCGAACATGTCCTTCGCCATGAGCGTCCTTCCTTCCGTGAGTGTCGTGATGGTCGAATCGACCGCGGCGATCTGCCGCTCGAGCCGCTGTTGCTCGTCGCGCAACCAGGCCAGGTGACCACGCAGCGCGTCGACCTCGGCGACCGGCCGCTGGAGGACCTCGCCTATCTGCGCCAGCGAGAGCCCGAGATCGCGCAGCAGCAGGATGCGCTGCAGGCGCACGAGCGCCATGCCGTCGTAGTGCCGATAGCCGTTGGCGGCGATGCGCGTCGGCCGGAGCAACCCCCGCTCGTCGTAGTGACGGAGGGTGCGGCTCGTCGTGCCGGCGAGTTTCGCGATCTGCTGGATCGACCAGTCCCTGTCCATGCGATCCACGCTAAAGGTTGACGTCACGTCAAGGTCAAGTCGGAACTCTTGACAAAGTCGAGATATATCGTGTTACTGTCGTTGAACGCGATATATCTCGATTCGCGTCGACACCCAAGGAGCACCCATGACCTCTGAGAAGTGGATCATCCACCCCGGCGAGAACCGCGTGATCGACCTCGACGGCATCCGCACCCTCAAGGTCGGCCTCGTCGGCGGCCAGATCGACGTGGTCGCCCACGACGAGCCCGGCGTGCGCATCGAAGTGCACGGGGTCACGATCAAAGACCTCCGCATCGAGGCGAACGGCGACGCCGTCGAGATCGACCACCCCCAGCTGCGCTGGGACAACTTCCTCGAAGTGTTCCGCAACTTCGGCAACAGCGGGCCGAAGGCCGAGATCAGCGTCGCCGTGCCCCGCGAGATCGCACTGACCCTGGGTGTCGTCTCGGCGAGCGCGCTCGTGTCGGGGCTCCGCTCGGACGCCCGCCTCAACACCGTGTCGGGCGACATCATCGTCGACACCCTCTCGGGCGACCTCAACGTCAACGCCGTCTCGGGCGATGTGCAGGCCCGCGCGCTCACCGGCGCACTGTCGGCGAACTCGGTGTCGGGCGACGTCGCGGCCACCGGCACCATCCGGAAGGCCTCGATCGACACCGTCTCGGGCACCATGCTGGTCGACTCGACGGGTCCCCTCAGCGCCGTGAACCTCAACACCGTGAGCGGTGCGAGCACCGTCCGGCTCGACGAGGGGTACCCCGCGAACTTCGTGCTGCGCAGCGTCAGCGGCCGCGTCCACGTCGACGGCATCAAGCGGTCGACGGCGACGCCGACAAACTACGCCGACTCCGTGGGCGAGCTCAGCGGGCAGTTCGCCGACGTGCGGGTGAACTCCGTCTCCGGCTCGATCACCGTGCTCCGCCGCGCCGAGGTGGCCGCAGCGGCCCCGACCGCCGAGGTCGAGGCGTCACCCGTCCCGGCGGCGTCGTCCGACCCGGAGGCTCCGACGAGCGCGGAGGCGGCATCCGACCCGGTCGCCGCCTCCGAGCCGGGCACCGAGACCGACCACGCGGCCGAGCGCCCGGCCTACCCCGAGGAGGCGTGAGATGGCGCCCGTCTTCTCGCACGGCGACCTCCGCCTCTACCTCCTGAGTCTGCTCGACGAGTCTCCACGCCACGGCTACGACCTCATGCAGGCGCTCGCCGACCGCACCGGGGGCACCTACACTCCGAGCGCCGGCACGATCTACCCGCGCCTCGCCAAGCTCGAGGAGGAGGGACTCGTCACGAAGTCCGTCGACGGGCGCAAGACGGTATACGAGATCACCGAGGCCGGTCGCGCCGAGGTCCAGGCGCGTGCGGGCGATCTCGAGGGGATCGAGGCGGGGCTGACCGACAGCGTGCGTCTCATCGCCGATGAGGTGCGCGGCAACGTCCGCGAGGCGATGAAGAGCCTGCGCGCCGACCTCGCGGCCGCGGCGCGCGAAGAGCGCGACGCCGCGACGACTGCGCCGCCACCCGTCGACGAGACCCGCGCGTCGTCACGCGAGCAGCTGCACCGCGCCGACGCCGCGGTGTCG
>JACEFY010000034.1 GCA_016807485.1 Stenotrophomonas maltophilia
TTCGTCGGCGATCAGCTCGATGACCTCGTTGCGGAGGAGGGTGGAGTCGGCATCGAACACGACGAGGAACCGGGCGTCAGGCACCCGTCCACCGTACCGGCCCTCTGGTCAGCCGGTGACGTGCACGTTCTTGCCGACCACGGTGATCCCCGAGTCGGTCACCGTGAATCCGCGCGCGAGGTCGCGCTCGCGGTCGACGCCCACCGTCGCCCCGGGCTCGAGCACCACGTTCTTGTCGAGGATGGCGCGGTGGACGCGCGCGCCGGCTCCGACGTTGACGTGATCGAACAGCACCGAATCGGTGATCGTCGATCCGCCGCCCGACAGTGTCCACGGGCCGACGACGCTGCGCTCGAGGTGGGTGCCGGACAGCACCGAACCGAGCGAGACGATCGAATCGATGGCGTTGCCCATCCGGCCCACGCCGTCGCGGACGAACTTCGCCGGGGGCGAGTTCACCGCCTGCGAGTGGATCGGCCAGTCCATGTTGTAGAGGTTGAAGACCGGGAGCGTGGAGATGAGGTCCATGTGCGCGTCGAAGAACGAATCCAGCGTCCCCACGTCGCGCCAGTAGTCCTTGTCGCGACCCGTCGACCCGGGCACGTCGTTGCGCTTGAAGTCGTAGACGGCCGCTTCGCCGCGCGACACGAAGTAGGGGATGATGTCGCCGCCCATGTCGTGGTCGGAGCCGGAGAGCTCGCCGTCGGCTTCGACGGCCGCGATCAGCGCGTCGGTGTCGAAGATGTAGTTGCCCATCGATGCCAGCACCTCGTGCGGCGCATCTGTGAGCCCCGTCGGGTTCTGCGGCTTCTCGAGGAACTCGCGGATCGTCGTGTTGTCGGCCGGGTCGAGATCGATGACGCCGAACTGGTTGGCGAGCTCGATCGGCTGACGGATGCCGGCGACCGTCGCCTTGGCCCCGGAGGCGATGTGCGCCTCGAGCATCTGCTCGAAGTCCATCCGGTACACGTGATCGGCGCCGATCACCATCACGATGTCGGGCTTCTCATCGTGGATGAGGTTGAGCGACTGCAGGATCGCGTCGGCCGATCCCGAGAACCACCGCTTGCCGAGCCGCTGCTGCGCGGGCACCGATGTGACGTAGGAGTTCAGGAGGGCCGACATCCGCCAGGTCTGCGACACGTGACGGTCGAGGCTGTGCGACTTGTACTGGGTCAGCACGACGATCTGACGCAACCCCGAGTTGATGAGGTTGGAGATCGCGAAATCGATGAGGCGGTACTGCCCCGCGAAGGGGACAGCAGGTTTCGCCCGATCCACGGTGAGGGGCATGAGTCGTTTTCCCTCGCCGCCGGCGAGGATGATCCCGAATACCTTCGGCGCTGCTGGCATGGCACCACACTATGCCCCGCATCGGCGTCTGTACTAGCGTTCACGACATGCGCGTCGACATCGTCACGAAGGAGTATCCGCCGGAGATCTACGGCGGTGCGGGAGTCCATGTCACGGAGCTGGTGACCGCGCTCCGGCGCAGCATCGAGGTGCAGGTGCGGGCGTTCGGCGAGCCTCGCGATGCGGCCGACACGACCTCCTACAGCGTGCCTCAGGAGCTGTCGGGGGCCAACGGCGCCCTCCAGACGCTCGGCGTCGACCTCGAGATCGTCGGCGACATCGCCGGCGCCGACGTCGTGCATTCGCACACCTGGTACGCGAATTTCGCGGGACACCTCGCCTCCCTCCTCCACGGCATCCCGCACATCGTCACCGCGCATTCTCTCGAGCCGCTCCGGCCGTGGAAGGCCGAGCAGCTCGGCGGGGGCTACGCCGTGTCGAGCTACATCGAGAAGACCGCCTACGAGGGTGCCGCCGCGGTTGTCGCCGTGAGCGACGGGATGCGTCGCGACATCCTCCGCAGCTACCCCGACCTCGACCCTGCGAAGGTTCGGGTGATCTACAACGGCATCGACGTCGAGTCGTGGCGTCCGCACGAGGATGCCGCCCTGCTCGAGCGCTACGGCATCGATCCGCAGCGTCCGTCGGTCGTCTTCGTCGGTCGCATCACGCGCCAGAAGGGTCTGCCCTACTTTCTCCGCGCGGCGGCGCTCCTGCCGCCGGAGGTGCAGATCGTGCTCTGTGCCGGAGCGCCCGACACCCCGCAGATCATGGCCGAGGTCGAAGGGCTCGTGCGCGAGCTGCAGAGCCGACGCGCCGGCGTCGTGTGGATCGACGAGTTTCTCCAGCGTGACCAGCTGTGTGCGCTGCTCACGGTCGCGACGACCTTCGTCTGCCCGTCGGTGTACGAGCCGCTCGGCATCGTGAACCTCGAGGCCATGGCGTGCGGGGCGGCCGTCGTCGGCACCGCGACCGGCGGCATCCCCGAGGTCGTCGTCGACGGCGTCACCGGGCGTCTCGTGCCGATCGAGCAGGCGCAGGACGGCACGGGCACGCCGGTCGACCCCGAGAAGTTCGTGGCCGACCTCGCCGCCGTCCTCACCGAGGTGGTCTCCGACCCCGAGCGTGCGCGCGCGTACGGAGAGGCGGGGCGCGTCCGCGCCGCCGAGGAGTTCAGCTGGCAGGCGATCGCCGACGCGACGCAGGCGCTCTACCGCGAGGTGACCGGTAACTGAGGCGCCCGCCCCTTAGGCTGGAGCTATGCCGCAGGTCCTCGAGCTCGCCGATGTCGTCGTCCGCCGCAACGCCCGCAACATCGTCGACCACGTCGACTGGACCGTCGCCGACGATCAGCGCTGGGTGATCCTCGGGCCGAACGGCGCAGGCAAGACGACGATCCTCCAGCTGGCCGCGACGCTCCTGCATCCGACCGCCGGCACCGTCACGATCCTCGACGAGACCCTCGGTCGCACCGACGTCTTCGAGCTGCGGCCGCGCATCGGGTTCGCGTCGTCCGCAATGGCCCGCCGCATCCCCGCCGACGAGACCGTGCTCGACGTCGTGCTGACCGCCGCGTTCTCGGTGCTCGGCCGCTGGAACGAGGAGTACGAGGGGATCGATGAGAAGCGCGCCCGTCGCGTGCTGGGGGAGTGGAAGCTCGACCACCTCGCGGAGCGCACGTTCGGCACCCTCTCCGACGGTGAGCAGAAGCGGGTGCAGATCGCCCGTGCTGTGATGACCGACCCGGAGATGCTCCTGCTCGACGAGCCGACGGCGAGCCTGGACCTCGGCGCGCGCGAGGAGCTGCTGGGTCTGCTCGGCGGATATGCGAGGGAAGCGACGACGCCGGCCATGATCATGGTCACCCATCACGTCGAGGAGATCCCGGTCGGGTTCACCCACGTGCTGCTGCTGCGTGACGGGCAGGTCGTCGCGCAGGGCCCGCTCGCAGACGCCCTCACCGCCGAGAACCTCTCGGCCACGTTCGGCACCGATATCCGCCTGTCGGAGGACGGCGGCCGCTACGCCGCACGCGCCGGTTCCTGAGTCCGTCGAAGCCTGGTAAGATCGATCCTTGGTGTGCGCGTTCGCGCGTTCTCCGCAGACTTCCACCGCCGCTGGCAAAATCCAGGGCACTTCGTGAGGAACCCAATGAAGACTGACATCCACCCCACCTACCAGGCGGTCGTGTTCCGCGACCTCGGTTCGGGCGAGACCTTCCTGACCCGTTCGACGGTGTCCAGCGACAAGACGATCGAGCTCGACGGCGTCACGTACCCCGTCATCGACGTCGAGATCTCCTCGGCCTCGCACCCGTTCTACACGGGCAAGCAGCGCATCATGGACTCGGCCGGTCGCGTCGAGAAGTTCAACCAGCGCTTCAAGAACTTCGGCGGTTCGAGCAACTGAGCTCGCCCCCGTGAAAGCCCCGCTTCGGCGGGGCTTTCGTCGTTCCCGGGGTAAGGGGCCAGGTGGGTGGCGCTCAGGCACGCCTCGCGCGGGGCGAGGTGTGCCGCCGCGCCATCTTCTTTGCGGCGCGGGCAAATGGGTGGCGCTTGTGGTGGTGTGGCGCGCGCTGAGGGGTGCGCGAGCGCCATCCGCTCTCCACGCCCTGTGCGTGGGCTGCCCGCGCGCGGGCGGGGTCAGGTGGGTGGCAATGTGGCATGTCTCGTGCCGGGTAAGGGGTGCCGTGGTGCCATCTCTTCTGCGGCTCGGGAAATTGGGTGGCGCTTGTGGCTGCCTGGCCCACGCCGAGGGGTGCGGGAGCGCCATCTTCTCTCGCGCCCAGGGCGCTGCCGGAGGCCGCGAGGAGAGCGAGGGGATGCCGGGGCGGGCGCCGCGCACCGGCTACCGTGGGGCCGTGCCGTTCGCCCTCGCGCTCACCGTCGTCCTCGCCGTGCTGGCCGTCTTCCAGGCGGCGCTCGCGCTCGGCGCGCCGCTCGGGCACTTCGCCTGGGGAGGGCAGCACCGCATCCTCCCGCCGCGCCTGCGCCTGGGGAGCGTGCTGTCGATCGTCGTCTACGCCCTGATCGTGACGGTCGCATGGGATCGCGTCCGGGCGATCGATGTGTTCCCGCCGCCGGTCGCAGAGATCGCGATGTGGGTGGTGTTCGCGTTCTTCGTCCTCGGCGCTGGGGTCAACGCGATCTCGCGCAGCCGCTCAGAGCGCCTCACGATGGTGCCGGTCACGCTCGTCCTCGCGGGACTGTCCTTCCTGATCGCGATGGGCTTCGGCGCGCTCGCGACGGCGATCTGAGTTCCCGATCTGCTGCTGGCGCGGAACCGGATCCTCAGCGGATCGGCCAGGCTCCGTCCAACCGCTCGGCCGGGTCGAGCCGCCCGACGCGGATGAAGTACTCCGTGAGGCTCTCGGCCTGGTCGCGCGCCCAGCCGATCTGCTGCGTGTGCAGCTGCGCGACGTCGGCCGGCAGCGCGAAACGCCCGGCGATCGCCTGTGCCAGCCGGCCCGCCGCGATCGCGTCGGCCGCCGCGTCGTGCGCCCCGGTGAGCTCGACCGCGTAGTGCGCCGCGACGACTTCGAGGGTGCGCTTGCCTTTGCGGAAGCGGTCGTGAGCCTTGTCGAGGACCAGCGGATCGATGACGGGTGCGGGTGCGGCGATCGGCACGATGCCGTGCCGCACCGCTTCGTGCTTCAGCAGCGAGAAGTCGTAGGGCGCGTTGTAGGCGACCACGGGGATGCCGGCATCCAGCAGTTCGCGAAGGGCCGCGACGACCTCGGCCACCACGTCGGCGGCGGGCCGCCCGTGCGCGCGCGCGTGCGCGGTGCTGATGCCGTGGATGGCCGCGGCGCCCTCGGGGATCTCGATGCCGGGGTCGGCCAGCCATGACCGGGCCCGGAGCGCGACGCCACCGGGCCCGAGGAGCCCGACATGCGCCGTGACGACGCGGTCGACGGTCACGTCGACGCCGGTGGTCTCGAGGTCGAAGACCCCCACCGCATCGGCCCAGTGCGGCGCCGGAACAGCGCGCTCCGGCGCCGCGGCGGGAGTCCACACATCGTCGTCGAAGAGCGCGAGGGGCTCGGGGTTCCAGGACGGCATGATCCGACGCTAGGGCGTGCCGCCGACATGGCGGGGGAGGCCACGCCGCGCTCGTAGACTCGACGGATGGTCGCACCGTCCCCCTATGCCGACGCTCTCGCACGGATCCCGGTCGAGCGCCGCGAGGTCACGGTGCGCGGCGGTACGACGGCCTACTGGGTCTACGGCGACGACGATGCCGCGGAGACCCTCGTGGCCGTCCACGGGTATCGCGGCGAGCACCACGGGTTGGATCCCGTCGTCGCCTTCCTGGACGGCGTCAGGATCATCTCGCCCGACCTCCCCGGCTTCGGTCAGACGGCGCCTCTGCCCGGTGTCCCGCACACGCTTCAGACCTACGCCGACTGGCTCACCGACTTCGTGGCGGAGGTGGCGCCCGGCGCCGACATCCTCGGCCACTCGTTCGGATCGATCGTCGTCGCCGCGGCGGTCGCCGGCGGTCTCCCCGCTCCGCGGGTGATCCTCGTCAACCCGATCGGCGCGCCCGCGCTCGAGGGGCCCCGCGGGATCCTCACGCGACTCGCGGTCTTCTACTACTGGGCGGGCGCCAAGCTCCCGCGCCGGATCGGCGCCGCGCTCCTGCGCAACGGGCTCATCGTGCGCGTGATGAGCGTGTCGATGGCCAAGACGAGGGACCCGGAGCTCCGCACCTTCATCCACGATCAGCACGACACGTACTTCTCGCGCTTCGCCGATCGCGACGTCCTGCACGAGGGATTCGTCGCATCGGTGTCGAACGACGTGCGGCGGTTCGCCCCCGACATCGCCGCGCCGACGCTGCTGATCGCGGCGGAGAAAGACGACATCACCCCCATCGAGGCGCAGCGGCACCTGCAGACGCTCTTCCCGCAGGCGGAGCTCGTCGAGATCGCGGGCGTCGGCCACCTCATCCACTACGAGAAGCCGCGGGAGGCGGCGGCTGCGATCACGCGCTTTCTTCGGCCTTCCGCCGACGGTACGCCATGACGTTCATGCGGTTGCCGCAGTTGCCGGTGTCGCAGTAGCGCTTCGACCCGTTCTTCGAGAAGTCGATGTACACGGATGCGCAGTCGTCGGCCTCGCAGATGCGCACCCGGTCCCACTGATCCGAGCGGATGACGTCGACGAACGCCATCGCCGCCTCGACCAGCATGCGGGTCGACAGCGGAGCATCGGACTCGGTCGCATGGATGTGCCAGTCGAAGCCGTCGTGGATGACGAGCTGGGGAAGGGCCTCGCCGTCGCGGAGCATGGCGTTGACCAGCGGCACCGCGCCGTCGCGGTCGACGCTCCAGAGCTCGCGCAATCGTCCGCGATTGCCGCGCACGGCATCGAGTTCGCCGTCGTCGCGCCGGAACGTCCCCGTATAGGCGTACTCGTCGAGATAGGCATCGAAGTCGGCCTGCGACAGCAGCCGGTCGGCGCCGTCGGAGTCGGTGTCGGGCAGGGTGTTGACGAGAGCCGCCGCCGCGCGCAGCGACATCTCCGTGTCATGGATGAAAACCATGTTGACTCCTGACGTTCGCGAGCGGTACCGTCACTAGTGTAAGCACCCCATACTCCTGACAGGATCGTTCCCGCGATCCCCCAGAGAACGAAGTCCGCCGGTGACGCACACAGCATCCACCCCGCTCCTGCCCGCTCCGCACACGGCAGTGCCCGTGCATCGCACCGCCGGGATCGTCATGGCCGTGGTCTCAGCGCTGGCGTTCTCGTCGAGTGGCCCGCTGGTCAAGCCTCTGCTCGAGGAGGGGTGGTCGCTCTCGGCGGCGCTCATCGTGCGCATGGGTCTGGCGGGCCTCATCCTCTCGCCCATGCTGGTCCGGGCGATCCGGCGCGAACGATCGTTCCTGCGTCGTCACGGCTGGTCGCTCCTCGCCTTCGGCCTCATCCCCGTCGCCGGATGTCAGCTGCTCTTCTTCTCGGCCATGCAGCGGATGCCGGTGGCCGTCGCGCTCCTCATCCAGTACCTCGCACCGGTGATGCTGGTGGCCTTCGTGTGGCTGCGGACCCGGCGCACCCCCTCGCGCCTCGTGCTCGGCGGATCGATCGTCGCGGTCGCCGGCCTCGTGCTCGTCGTCGACATCGCCGGCGCGCGTTTCGACCTCATCGGCACGCTCTTCGCCCTCGCGGCCGCCGTCTGCGTGTGCGTCTACTTCGTCATGTCCGAGCGCACGGGCGACGACCTGCCACCGCTCGCGCTGGCCTCCGGGGGACTCCTCGTGGGCGCACTGGTGATGGTGGTGCTCGCGGTCACCGGCATCCTCCCCTTCGCCGCCCCCGACGTCACCGTGGCCTTCCGCGGCGTCGAGATGCCCGGCCTCCTGCCGCTTCTCTGGGTGGGAGGGGTCGGCACGACCCTCGGCTATGCGCTCGGGGTCATGGCGGTGCCGCGTATCGGCTCGCGCCTGGCGTCGTTCATCGGGCTGTCCGAAGTGCTTTTCGCACTCGCATTCGCGTGGCTGCTGCTGGGTGAGACGCCGGCGCCCATCCAGTACCTCGGCGGTGTGCTCATCCTCGTCGGGGTGGTGCTCGTCCGGATGGATGCCGCGGAGGCCGACGCGGTCACGACGACCGCGGCGCTGACTCCGGCCGAGGTGATTGCGATCGCGCCCACTCCAGCAGGGGACGCACGCGATATCCGATGACCTCGCCCATCACGAGCGACGTCTCGGTGCGCTCGACGCCCTCGATCGAGAGGATGCGGGCATCCACCTCGAACAGGTGCTGGGTGTCTCGGGCCGCGACGCGGGCCAGCAGATCGATCTGACCGCTCAGCCCGTGGACCTGGAGCACCTCCGGCAGGTCCGCGAGCTCGGCGGTGATGCGGGGCAGGTCGGCCTGATGCACGGTGATGCTGATCATCGCTTCAATCGGCAGGCCCAGCGCCTGGGGCGACATCGCCCGCTCGAACGACAGGAAGACCCCGGAGCGCTCGAGCTTGGCCATGCGGGCCTGCACCGTGTTGCGCGACAGCCCCAGGCGGTCGGCGAGGGCGACGACGGTGGCGCGGTGGTCGTCGGCCAGCGCGTTCAAGAGCTCCAGATCTACGTGGTCGAGAAGTCCCATAGTGCCCAACCATAACAGGACGCGCGGACGCCTGTTGCGCAACATGCTCAGTAGGTCATCGAATGCTTGAGCGAGGTGCAATGTCGACGTAGCCTCGACTCAGTCGGCGATGAGGCCGACGCTCTGCGACGGCTCCGGGTTCACGAGACCCGCGGTCGGAGAACAGATGGGACGATGATGACCTACACCCTGACCCCACCGACCGGACGCGACACCGATCTCGACGATCTCGCGATGCTGCTCACGCCGACCGGCGAGCGGCTGAGCGATCCGCAACTGGACCGCTGGATCGCCGATCTCGACGCGGAGGCGCTCCGCGGGCTCTACCGCGACATGGCGCTCGTCCGCCGGATCGACGCCGAGGGCGTCGCGCTGCAGCGGCAGGGGCACCTCGGACTCTGGGCCCCGGCGCAGGGGCAGGAGGCGGTGCAGGTCGGAACGGCCCGCGCCACCCGCGACGACGACTTCCTCTTTCCGAGCTATCGCGAGGTCGGCGTGCTCGCGATGCGCGGCGCGCGCCCGGCGGACCTGGTGCTCGGATGGCGCGGCGAGGTGCACGGCACGTTCGATCCGTACGCGCTGAACGCGGCGACGCCGCAGATCATCATCGGCGCGCAGACGCTGCACGCGGTGGGCTACGCCATGGGCATCCAGCGCGACGACTCCGATCAGGTCGCCGTGGCCTACTTCGGCGACGGCGCGACGAGCCAGGGCGATGTCAACGAGGCGATGATCTTCGCCTCGTCGTTCGGGGCCCCGGTCGTCTTCGTCTGCTCCAACAACCACTGGGCGATCTCCGAGCCGGTGAGCGTGCAGTCCCGCTTCCCGATCGCCGGGCGGGCGCCCGGCTTCGGCATCCCGAGCCTGCGCATCGACGGCAACGACGTCCTGGCGTGCATCGCGGCGATGCGGTGGGCCCTCGACCATGCGCGACGCGGCCGCGGCCCGGTGTTCTTGGAGGCCGTGACCTACCGGATGGGTCCCCACACGACATCCGACGATCCGACGCGCTACCGGGACGCGGCCGAGCTCGAGCGGTGGCGCGCACGCGACCCGCTCACGCGGCTCGAGGCGTATCTGCGCTCCGCGGGCGAGTTCGACGACGCGTTCACGTCAGACGTCACCGCGCGCGGCGACGCGTACGCCGCCGAGATGCGCAGCGTGGTCCTGGGCGCCGTGAGCCGACCCGCGCTCAGCGTGCTCGATCACGTCTACGCCGAGCCCCACAGCGGACTCGAGCGCACCCGGCGGCGGTTCGCGGCCTACCTCGACGGCTTCGGCGACGAGGAGGCGGGCCGATGACGCAGCTCACGATGGGAAAGGCCCTCACGGCCGGCCTCCACCGAGCCCTCGCCGGCGATGACCGCGTCGTGCTGATGGGGGAGGACATCGGCACGCTGGGCGGCGTGTTCCGCATCACCGACGGGCTGCTGGACGAGTTCGGCCCGCGCCGGGTGATCGACACCCCCCTGGCCGAGTCCGGCATCGTCGGCACCGCAGTCGGCCTCGCCTACCGCGGCTTCCGGCCGGTCGTGGAGATCCAGTTCGACGGATTCGTCTACCCCGCGTTCGATCAGATCGTCTGCCAAGTCGCGAAGCTGCACTACCGCACGGCCGGGCGGGTGAAGATGCCGCTGACGATCCGCATCCCGTGGGCCGGCGGTGTGGGCGCCGCCGAGCACCACTCCGAGTCGCCCGAGGCGTACTTCGTGCACACGGCAGGGCTCCGCGTCGTCGCCGTGTCGAATCCGCAGGACGCGTACACGATGCTGCAGCAGGCCATCGCGAGCGACGACCCGGTCGTGTTCTTCGAGCCCAAGCGGCTCTACCACACCAAGGGTGACGTCGACCTCGACGCCGACATCGCCGACACCGCGCCCCTGGGGCTCGCGCGGGTCCTCCGCACCGGCACCGACGCGACGATCGTGACGTACGGTGCGCAGGTGGGGACGGCGATGGATGCCGCCGTCGCCGCCGAGGACGAGGGCATCTCGCTGGAGGTCATCGACCTGCGCTCGCTCTCGCCGGTCGACTACCGCACCGTCGCCGCATCGGTGCGCAAGACCGGTCGCATGGTGGTCACCCACGAGGCCGGCGGCGAGGCCGGGGTCGGAGCGGAGATCATCGCGAGTGTGACCGAGCAGTGCTTCTCGTACCTGGAGGCGCCGCCGCT
Source organism: Stenotrophomonas maltophilia (assembly GCA_016807485.1). Lineage (GTDB taxonomy): Bacteria > Actinomycetota > Actinomycetes > Actinomycetales > Microbacteriaceae > Microbacterium. The sequence continues at coordinate 10,636 of JACEFY010000034.1, forward strand.
GCGGGTGACGGGTCATGACATCCCGTATCCACCGGCGAAGCTCGAGCGGCACCATCTGCCGGACCTCGACCGCATCCTCGACGCCGTCGACCGCGTGATGGATCGCCCGCACAGCCTCAGCGGTGTCGGCGACGACGATCTCGCATCGCACGAAGGATCGATCCGATGAGCGCCGAGTTCCGCCTGCCCGACCTCGGCGAGGGTCTGCCCGAGGCCGAGATCGTGCAGTGGCTCGTGGCCGTCGGCGACACCGTCACCCTCAACCAGCCGATCGCGGAGGTGGAGACGGCCAAGGCGATCGTCGAGCTGCCCTCACCGTTCGCAGGGACCGTGCAGAGCCTCCACGCCCAAGCGGGGGAGGTCGTGGCGGTCGGCGAGCTGCTGATCGCGATCGACGAGCCCGCCGGCGCGGACGCGCCCACGGACGACGACGCCGCTGCGAGCGTCGACGAGGTGATCCCGCCGAACCTCGTGGGCTACGGCGCCCCCCCGCGTGCGACCGGCCGCCCCCAGCGCCGCACCCGGGCGTCCGCGGCGGCACGCGCCTCGGACAC
>JACEFY010000340.1 GCA_016807485.1 Stenotrophomonas maltophilia
GCTGCCGCCCGGCGACGACGACCTCAACCTCCTCACCACCGCTGCTCTCGCCCTGGGAGGCGCGAACTGATGGCCCTCGCATCCGCACCCGCCCTCATCGTCGGCGGCGCGCCCCGCGTCAATCTGCTCCCGCGCGCTGTCACCGAGCGCCGGGAGCGCTCGACCCTGCTCCGCAAGTGGGGGTGGGGCCTCGTCGCCGCTCTCGCCGTGGTCGTGCTCGCCGCCGCCGGCGCCTACGTGCTCCAGCTCGGTGCGCAACAGCGTCTGGCCGCCGAGAACGCGCGGACGAACGACCTGCTGGTGCAGGTCGCGGCGCTCCAGCCCGTGAACCAGAAGCTCAAGCTCGAGACCGAGCTCGCCGATTTCCGTGCGCAGGCGATGGGCACCGACCTCGCCTGGACGGGACTGTTCGACGCGATCCGGTCGGCGCTGCCGGCCGATGTCGGCATCGCCGAGTACACGCTCGCCCCGGGCGGCTTGGCTCAGGGGGACGCGCCCGAAGCCGAGGCCGGCGCCCAGGGCACCGTGAAGTTCACCAGCGCGACCCCGACCGACATCGTGGCGCTCATCCGCGCGGTGCGGGCACTGCCCACCGTCATCGACGCCGACGGCTGGGCGAGCACGCTCAGCGGGTCGGAATACACCTACGAGCTGCGCGTGACGTTCGACCAGACCGTCTACACCGGCGACTACGCAGCGGAGGCGACCGAATGACCCTCAACAAGCAGCTGATCAATCTGCTCGGCATCCTCGTCGCGGTCATCGTGCTGGTCGCCGGGCTCGCGCTCATCGCACTGCCGATGTACTCGCAGGCGCAGGCCTTCGACGCGAGTGCGCAGACCGTCGCGCAGACGAACTCGGTCTACCAAGTGCAGATCGACGGGCTCAGTGCCGCGAATGAGCGCATCGGCGAGATCGACCAGGAGCTCGCCGCCCTGCGCGGCGAGATCGCCGCCGCTCCGCAGCTCGACGATGTGTACGAGATCATCGACGGCGCCGCCCAGCGTGCCGACGTGCGGATCGAGAGCATCGCCGCGGAGGATGCGGCACCGTGGATCCCGCGCAGCGCTCTGGATGCCGAGGGCAACGCCGTCGCCGTCGAACCGGAGCCGGCGGCGACCGAGGAGCCCGCGGACGGGACCGCGACGGACACGGCGCCCGAAGAGCCTGCCGCGCCGGCGCCGACGAGCCGTGCCGACGTCGGCGCGGCGATCCCGTGTGCGCGCAGGTCGGCGACGATCCCGCCGACATCCGTGTTGAACCCGCGCGGCGGCGCATCCGCCGCGCCCGTGAACGCGAGCGTGTTCACCGCACCGGTGAGCTCGGCGCGTCGATCGCGGGCGCCCGCAGCCGCCCACGCGGCCGCCTTCAACGGGAACGTGACGGAGATGCCGCGCAGGCGCGCCGTCGCGAGCTCCGCGGCGAACTCCGCGACGCCCACGCGGCGCCGGTCGTACTCCCAGTCCCAGCCGAGATGGGCGTACGCGGCGCGGTGGAGCGCCGGCGACAGGCTGTGGTCGATCGGATCGCCCCAGACCTCGAGGCGGGTCATGCCGTCAGCATCCGCGGTTGTCGTTGGCGGCGCACCACTCGTCCCACTTGGCGATGCCCTGTTCGTGCTCCGCGTAGGTGGCGGAGAAGATCGTCTCGCCGGTGTCCATGTTCCAGGTGACGAAGTACAGCCAGTCGCCCTCGGCAGGGTTCATCGCCGCGTCGATGGCGGTGTCGCCCGGGTTCGAGATGGGCCCCGCGGGGAGGCCGTCGACGACGTAGGTGTTCCAGGGGTTGTTGTCGGCGAGGGCTTCAGCGGACGAGCTGGCGGTGCCGTCGTGCAGCTCGTTGAAGCCGAACTGCGCCGTCGAGTCCATCTGCAGCTTCATGCCGTCGGCCAGTCGGTTGGCGATGACGCGCGACACCTTGTAGAAGTCCTCGTCGAGGCGGGCTTCCCGCTGGATGATCGAGGCGATCGTGAGCACGCGCTGCCGGTCGGCCGCGGGCACCCCCGCGGTGTCGAGCGACGACACCGTGCGGTCGACGAGCGTCTGGATCACCTGCGTCGCCGTGACTCCGGGATCGAACGTGTACGTCGCCGGGAACAGCCAGCCCTCGAGCGAGTCGGCGGCGACGCCGTACGCGGCCGGGTCGGCGACAGCCGCCTGCAGGTCGGCGAGCGGCAGGCCGATGCCGTCGGCGAGGAGCGGCAGGCTCTGCTCGACGGTGAGTCCTTCGCGCACCTGCGCGGTGTTCTCCTGCTTGTTCGCGGGGTCCAGCAGCGCCGCGAGGGCCGCTGCGGACGTCATCCGCTGCTGCAGCGTGTAGACGCCCGGCTGGAAGGTGGGTTCTTGACCCGTGGCGATCAGGTGGTCGTAGAACGCGCCCGCGGTCTTGGTCACACCCGAGTCGAAGAGCGTCTGCGAGATGGTCGATCCGGTGTCGCCGCTCACGATCGTGACCGACACCCCGCCCGTCGCCATCCCCGCGTCGTAGTCCTTCGGCTCTTCCCACCCCATGAAGGCGCGGATCTTGTCCTCGTAGGTGGTCCACACGGCGAAGCCGCCGGCGGTGAGGCCACCGAGGATCGCGAGGATGACGACGAAGACCACCCACCCCGCGATGCGGCTCTTGCGGCGGTCGCGTCGCTGGCGGGCGACGCGCTCGCGCTCGCTCACATCGTCGGCGAACAGGGCCTCCAGCGGCATCCCC
>JACEFY010000341.1 GCA_016807485.1 Stenotrophomonas maltophilia
CCGGACGGCCCGGAGGGTGAAGACCGGCTCCGCACGCGCGTCCGCGCGCTGACGGCCGCCGCGTCGCTCGTCATCGCCCTGGGCGGCGACAACTCGATCACCTACGCGACCGCGCAGGGTGCGGAAGCCGGCGGTCTCATCACGCTGGATGCGCACTTCGATCTGCGCGACGGGGTCTCCAACGGGTCTCCCGTCCGTCGCCTCGTCTCGGACGGGCTCGATCCCCGGCGCATCGTGCAGCTCGGCATCGCCGACTTCGCCAACTCCGCCCCCTACGCGCGGCGTGCGGCCGACGCGCGCTTGGACGCGGTGGTCGTCGGCATCCACCATCGGCACGATGAGGAGCGTCGTGTGCGGTGGGCGCGGCATCCGGACGTCGCGGGCTTCGCCGCCCAGCCCGCTGAGATCTGGCGGTCGGTTCCCGGGCGTCAGGGCGCGCTGGTCGTCGGGCGCGGTCGCGCCGACAGCGACGTGCGCGTCGAAGGGGCGGCCCACACCGCGCGCGAGCGAGAGGTGCGCCGCTCGGCGCGCGCCCTTGCGGAGGCGCCGATCCTGGTGCCCGTGGCGGCCGGGGTCTCCGTCGCGGGGTCGCCCGTGCTCGCCGCAGCCGTCGTCCGCGCTCTCGCCCTGCAGATCTGCCTTGCGCAACCGCCCGGCGACGTGCGCGCGACGGGGTCGGGAGTCCCCACAGGACTGCCGCACCTCGATGCGACGCGCGGCGCGCTCCTCTACGTCGGCGAGGGCGGTCGCGCCCTGCCGGCCGGAGTCGACATTCCGGTGATCCGGCTGGACGACGGGGTCCCGCCGCCGCCCCGGTGCGCCGCCGTGCTCACCCTGCTCTCGCCGAGACACGCGCGGCTCGATCACGGCGGTCGGTCGCAGGAGATAGAGGTCGAAGCGCTCTCGGCGGCGCAGGCGGCTCGGGTCGTCGAAAGCCTCGCCGAACGGGCCCGACGCTCGCTCGGCCAGCGCGCGGACGCGGCGACGGCGCTCATCGACGTCTTCTCCGTCGTGCCCGTGGGGGGTGGCGTCCTGGCCGCGCCGATCGGGGTGAGCGCGGGCGAACCGGTCGTGCTGGACCTCGCCGAGGACGGTCCGCATGCCGTCGTGATCGGCGTGACGGGATCGGGGAAGAGCGAGCTGCTCACCACCTGGATCGCCGGCCTCTGCCGCGGCCGGACACCGGCGGAGGTCAGCTTCCTCCTGGTCGATTTCAAGGGCGGACGCACGTTCGACGCCCTCCGCGTCCTCCCGCACGTGGCGGGTGTGCTGACCGACCTCGACGACGCGGCGGCCCTCCGGGCGATCGAGAGCCTGCATGCCGAGATCCGCCACCGCGAGCGCACGCTCGCCGCACACGATGTCCGCGACGTCGGTGAGGCGCCGGGGATCCTCCCGCGTCTTGTGATCGTCGTCGACGAGTACGCCGCCCTCGTGGCGGCGCACCCCGCGCTGCACGATCTCTTCGGTGACATCGCCGCGCGGGGGCGAGCGCTGGGCATGCACCTCATCCTCGCGTCGCAGCGCGCCGCGGGCGCCTTCCGAGACGCCGTGCTCGCCAATGCGCCGCTGCGCATCGCGCTGCGGGTGACGGATGCGGCTGACTCGCGTGCCGTGCTCGGATCGGACGAGGCGGCGCACCTCTCCGGGCTGGCGCTCGCGCGGGGGACAGCCCTCGTCAAGCGTGCGGCCGACGTCGCCCCGCTGGCGGTACGGGTGGCCCGCTGCAGCCCCGAGACCCTCGCCGAGCTCTCCGCCGGGGCGGCGGCGACCCCGCGGGCGCGGGCGCCGTGGCTCCCGCCGCTTCCCGCTCGCCTGCCGCTCTCCGAGGTGCGTCAGGCCGGCGAGATCGTGCTGGGCCTCGTCGACGACCCCGCCACCCAGCGGCAGCCGCTGCTGCGTCTCGGGCCGGAGGCCGACGCGGGCTTCGCGGTGGTCGGTGCTGCGGGCTCGGGCAAGTCGACGCTTCTCCGAGCGGTCGCCGCGCAGGGGGATGTGGTCACCTGGGTGGCCGCCGACCCCGAACACGCGTGGGACGCGCTGACCGCGGTCGATGCCCTCCCCGCGGGCGCGACGCTCCTGGTCGACGATGCCGACGCGATCGCGGCCCGCTTCCCCGTGGAGTACGCCGCCGAGTGGCTCGGGCTGCTGGAGCGCACGGCCCGTGAAGCGCGCGGGCGCGGCATCCGACTGGTGCTCTCCGCGGCACGTCTGAGCGGTGGTGTCGGGCGGGCCGCCGATCTCCTTCAGCATCGCGCGCTGCTGCGCCTCGCCTCGCGCGCCGACCACGTGGCGGCCGGGGGCGAGGCGCACGACTTCCTCCCCGACCTGCCGGCCGGCCGCGGTCGGTGGGAACGGAGCCTGGTGCAGTTCGTCGATGCGCCGGCAGCCGCCGGCGAGGTCCCCGCGGTGCCGGAGTGGATGCCGGCGGCGCGCCCCGCGGGGTTCGTCGCGCCGCCCGGCGAGCGCGCACGTGCCGTCGTCGCGCGCTGCGCCGCCGTCGGAATCCGCGTGCGACCAGTGGCCGAGGCGGACGCCGCCCCGGAGCCCGGGGTGCTCCTCTGGGGCACGCCGGAGGTGTGGCTCGGCCGCTGGGGTCTGCTCACGGCGGTCCGCGCCGACGGCGACCTGGTCATCGACGCGGCGTGCGCCGCCGAATTCCGGTCGCTGACGGGACGCCGCAGC
>JACEFY010000342.1 GCA_016807485.1 Stenotrophomonas maltophilia
TTGTTTACTGCTCATAAGCACCTTGTTAATTAGCCATTTTATTTGGACTGCTCCCAGTATCCTAGACACGAGACGGCCTCATTTTGAAGCTGCCTCAAAGGCTTCTGGACTCATCCCATCGAGATGCGAATGACGCCTGATTCGATTGTAAAACATCTCGATATAATCAAATACATCTGCACGCGCCATTTCTCGTGTTTTATAGATCCTCTTTTTAATTCTTTCCTTCTTTAAGCTGCTAAAAAAGGATTCAGCAACAGCATTGTCCCAACAGTTTCCACGACGACTCATACTCGGAACTAAATTATGCTTCTGACAGAATTTCTGCCAGTCTCCGCTACTGTATTGTGAGCCTTGGTCTGAGTGTATGATCACAGGTTCATTGGGTCTGCGTCGCCATACCGCCATTAAAAGGGCATCCAAAACGATATCCTTGGCAAGCGTAGGTTTCATTGACCAACCGATGACTTTCCTTGAATATAAATCGAGAACCACAGCCAGATATAACCAGCCTTGCCAAGTGCGGATGTAGGTAATATCAGTCACCCACGAGGTATCAGGTGTGTTTACAACAAATTCTCGATTTAAATGGTTAGGTGGCACAATCTGAGGACGACCACGACCATAGCTTTTATGCTTCTTATATCCTCGAACAGCGGCAATGCCATTGTTCTTCATGATCTTCAGCACACGATTCGGTCCACAGCTTTCACCTAGCTCTTTAAGATCCAGCGTGATGCGACGATAACCATAGATACCATAACTGGCATCATAAGAAGAACGGATCAGTTGTAATAACCGTTTGTCTTCAATTGTTCTGCCTGATTCGGGTTCATGTAGCCAGGCATAATAGCCAGCACGAGCAATCTTAAGAACCCGACACATCGTCTTAATCTTAAATTGATGGCTGTACTCAAGGATAAACTGATACTTTACTCGGGCAGGCTTGCAAAGTACCTTGCGGCCTTTTTTAAGATATCCCGCTCTTCTTCAGTTTGCTTAAGCTGACTTTTAAGACGAAGGATCTCTTTCTTTGCTTCGAGTAGTTCATGTTCATCAGGGTTGTTGCGTAAAGGCTGTACGGCCTTTAGCCATTTATAAATGCTGTGCTGTGATACACCTAAACGTTCTGCCACATCAGTGACAGAATATCCACGTTCAGTAATCAATTTAACAGCTTCTTCTTTAAATTCTGGGGTGTATCGTTGTCCACTCATAATGTTCTCTCCTATGCAAAAAGAATAGACGAAATTTGTCTAGGAGAGTGGTGGCAGTCCAAAAGATGGTTATGTGTGTCTAGAATTTTGGTGGCTATTCAATTCCAGCGATTAAATTGAATCTCAAACCAAGCCTTTTACCTCTATTTCGATAACGCTCAGCAAGGATTTTGAAGGTTTTCAGGCTGCCAAATACATGCTCAATTCCGATTCTTCTTTTATTGATTTCTTGATTATAGATTTTCAATTCAGGATCCAATTTACAGTGTCTTTTGGCTTTTAATGGCAACAGGCTATTCGGATACAACACATAAATCCCCTGATAGCCTTTATCTGCAAGGATAAAAGCCCCAAAAGGAATCTGGTTTAAATTGCGTTTGAACAACTCGAAATCATGCACTGCACCGCGACTGGTACATAAACTCAGAATTTGCTGAGTTTTGTAGTGAATCATGGCCTGTACTTTAAAGGTATGGGTCTTTTTCTTGCCGCTATAGCTTTTCTTCTGTTTTTTTAGGCCTTTGGATTGGAATTTCCGTGGCATCCACGATCACAACATTCCAGTCGATGCCTTCGCCCTCGGGTAAATCTTTGGGTAAATTAAACAGATTGGACCGAATCAGGCAGTCTTCAACATGACGGACAATTCTTGAGGCTGTGGGCTCTGAAACCCCGTAACTCGTCGCAACGTGAAATAAGGTTCGGTATTCCCGCCAATAGCTCAGACAGAGCAGAACCTGATCCTCCAGGCTTAACTTGGGCGGTCTGCCTTTGGCAGAGACATGCTTCTGCAATTGCTCAACCATCAAATAGAAAGTTGACCATGAGATGCCTGTGTATCGCTTGAACTGAGGATCAGAAAGCTTGTTTGAATCGATGTATTTCATCCGCAGATTATGCACGAATGCCAAGAAATCCGGAGTGCAAATATTAACCAAAAAGAAGATCGTTTTTTGATTTATGAAAGAGATCTAATATTTATAAAAACAATGAATATGAAATATTTGACTCTGCTTTCCAGCTTGTCTTTTGTTGCATGTGCTACAGGCAGCAATCAGCATCTGCATCATTCTCTACAGCCCTATATCGGTCAAACTGCCGCACAGGTTCGCAGCCAACTTGATCTTCGTGCAATGGGATTTAAAACCTCCCAGCACCCCATTCAGACAGCAGACTTTCTCAGTTATACTATTTTCCGAGATGTGAATATTCCGATGGGTACACCTAATATTAGTCAAAGTATCTCCCCTGGTGCACCAATTCCAATGCCTTCGAATGGAGGTTATAACATTAAGATGAAATGCCAAATCTGGTTTGACTTGAAAGATGAAATTGTTCAGGACATTCGTTATACCGGTAAAGCTTGCTAAACTATGTCCAGTGAAGTTTAAAACCTGTATGGGATTTAATGAGAGGTCCAATTTATCAGGATACTTCTCTCTACCGTGT
>JACEFY010000343.1 GCA_016807485.1 Stenotrophomonas maltophilia
CGCTGCCGGAGACCACCGCTCAGCTCGTGCGGGTATCTGCCCAGCACCCGCTCGGGGTCGGGGACGCGCGCCGCGGCGAGGGCGTCGCGGGCGAGCGCCCGGGCGGCGCGCGGCGTCACCCGCTGGTAGCGCCGAGCCACCTCCGTCAGATGCGCGCCGATCCGCATCAGCGGATTGAAAGAGGTCATCGGGTCTTGGAAGACCATCGACGTCGCGGGCCGGTTCCGGGGGTCGGCGGCATCCACCCCGTCGATCAAGAACTCCCCGGCCGTGCGGGTCGCGCCGTCGGGGAGGATGCCCATGATCGCGCGCAACAGCATGGTCTTGCCCGAACCGGATTCGCCGACGATCCCGAGCGCCGCCCCGGGCGGCACGGCGAGACTGATCCCGTCGAGCACCCGGACGGTGCCCCCGGTGCGCGCGGGGAGGTCGACGGTGAGGTCGGTGACGGTGAGGAGGTCGGTCATGGGTCAGTCCTCCGTCACCGCGCGCCGCAGCGCATCGCCGAGCACGTTGAACGACAGCACCGTGAGCATGATGAGGAGCCCCGGGACGATCGCGAGCAGCGGCGCCGTCGCGAGGTTGCCCTGCGCCGACTCGAGGAGACTCCCCCACGACGCCATCGGCGGCTGGATGCCGAGTCCGAGGAAGCTGAGGGCCGATTCGGTGAGCATCGCGGACGAGATCGACGCGGCCGCGGCGACGATGATCGTCGGGGTGGCGTCGGGGAGGATGTGGCGCCAGACGATGCGCCGCGGACGCTCACCGAGGAACCGGGCGTAGCCGACGTAGGTGCGCTCGCGCAGGCTGAGCGTCTCGGCGCGCACGAGTCGGGCGGTCGGCATCCAGGTGAAGACGCCGATGACGAAGATGATCGTCCACAGCCCCGGACGCAGGAACACGCTCGCGACGATGACCAGCACCATCCACGGGATCGACGAGAGGAAGTCGACCCCGCGCATGAGCAACTCGTCGACGACGCCGCGGGCGTAGCCGGCGACGAGGCCCACGACGACGCCGATCGCGGTGGCGGTGAGCATCGCGAGGACGCCGACCATCAGCGAGATGCGGCCGCCGTAGACGACCCGGGCGAAGTAGTCGCGCCCGAGGTCATCGGTGCCGAGCAGGTGCGTCGCGCTCGGCCCGAGCCAACGCGCCGTGAGATCGGTGGTCGTGGGGTCGAGCGGCAGCAGCGGGGCGGCGAGGCTCAGCACCGCGAGCACGGCGAGGAACGCGGCGGCGGCGAGCGCCGGGAGCGACCGGAACGATCGCGATCGCTGCGACACCTCCTGCAGCGTGAGCGCGGCGGTCATGCGACACCTCCCACGCGGATGCGGGGGTCGACCACGACGTAGAGGATGTCGGCGAGCAGGTTGCCGATGATCACGAGCACCGCCGAGAGGAGGAGCACCGCGAGGATGACCGGGTAGTCGAGGCTCTTGGTCGCGGTGAGGAAGTAGGGCCCGATGCCGGGCCACGCGAAGACCGACTCGGTCACGATGGCACCGGTGACGAGGAGCGGCAGCGCGAGACCCAGCTGCGTGATGACCGGGAGCAGCACGTTGCGGCTGACGTGGGAGCGCAGGATGCGGGCCGGAGGGGCGCCGAAGGCCCGCTGGACGAGCACGTAGTCCTGCGAGAGCTGCGAGATCGTCGCCGAGCGCACGTAGCGGGCGAGCTCGGGGAAGAACGCGAAGACGAGCACCGTGTAGGGCAGCACGAAGTGCGCGAGGAAGTCGAGCGGATCGCCCTGTTTGCCGATGGAGTGCATGCCGATGATCGGGAACCACCGCAGCAGATACCCGAAGACGTAGATGAGCAGCAGGGCGAACCAGAACGACGGGGTGGCGATGCCGATGCCCGCCAGCGAGTCGATGATGCGGTCGGCGACGCGCCCGCGCTGCGCACCCGCCACCACTCCGAGCGTCACTGCGACGACCACGGCGGTGAGGTAGGCGGGCGCGACGAGGACGATCGTGTTCGGGATGCGGGCGGCCAGGTCGGCGGCGATCGGACTGCGACTGGTCAGCGAGTAGCCCAGATCACCCTGCACGACGTTGCCGAGCCACAGGGCGTACTGCACGAGGAGGGGCTGATCGAGGCCGTAGCGCTCACGGATGATCGCCACCGTCTCGGCCGACATGTTGGGCGTGGTGATGGCGTCGACGACGTCGTACGGGGCGAGGTGGATGAGGAAGAAGACGAGGAACGTCAGCACGAGCAGCATCGGGATGACCTGCAGCAGCCGCCGGGCGATGAACCGGATCATCGTCTCTCCTCTCGTTCGGTGTCGGCGGATCGGATGGTGGACATGCGGATGCCGCGGACCGCTGACTTCCCGCGGGGCCGCGGCATCCGGTCGATCACTTCTCGGTCAGCAGACCGAAGTTCTCGAGCGTGTAGATCGGGACGAGCCCGGCCTCTTCGACTCCGCCGATGCGCGGGTTCACCGCGAGGATCTTCTTGTTGTCGGCGAGGGGGAACACGACCGCGTCGTCGGCGATCTGCGCCTGTAGATCAGCGTAGATGGCTGCCCGGGCGGTGGGGTCGAGCTCGACCTTGCCCGCCTGGAAGAGCGCGTCGGTGGCCGGGTTGGCGTACTGGAAGTAGTTCGCCGATGCGCCGCTCGCGTACAGCAG
>JACEFY010000344.1 GCA_016807485.1 Stenotrophomonas maltophilia
GCGTCACGAGGCCCGAGCGGAGCGTCGCCGCGATCGAGGCCGGTTCGTGGAGCGGATGCCGGAGCTCGGCCACTCCGTCGTCGGTGCGCACCTGCACCCCGACCGGGAAGCTGTGCAGGCCGAGGGCGCCGACATCGATCGCGCGCCGGACGGCCGGGTAGGCCGGGTTCAGCACCTGGAATCCCCGGTCGAGGCGGAATCCGTCGACCTCGTCGGTGCGCTGCCGTCCGCCCACGACGTCCGCCGCCGCGAGCAGTACGACCTCGCGGCCCGACTCGGCCAGGAGGGTGGCGCACCGGAGTCCCGCGAGCCCGGCGCCGATCACCGCGACGTCAACCATGCGCGTCCGCATCCGGTCGGGCCCTGGAACGGCGCTCGCGGCGGCACCGCTCCGAGCAGTAGATGACGTCGTCCCACACGTGGGCCCACCGTCGCCGCCACACCATCTCACGCCCGCACGTCGCGCAGATCTTCCGCGGGAGCGCGGCCTTGTTCCCGCGGGATCCGCGGTCGGAGCTCTGCGCGCGCGCCATCCGCTCAGCATAGGCGGGCTCCTTCTTCGCAGTGCCACCCCTTGCGACGGTCGGGGACGCCGACGACAATGAGGGCGCCGGCATCCGAGGACCACGACCTCGCTTCGAAACGGAGGTGTGGCATGCGATCGCACCGACCGCTCTGCTACTCCATCAACGTCACGCTCGACGGCTGTGTCCACCATGAGGCGGGTCTTCCGCCCGACGAGGAGTCGATGGCGTACTGGACGCAGCGGATGGCGCGCGCCGACGCGCTGCTGTTCGGCCGGGTCACCTACGAGATGATGCAGGCGGCCTGGCGGCGACCACCCTCGGGGGTGTGGCCGGAGTGGATGGATGCGTGGGAGGTCCCCTTCGCGGAGGCGCTCGACGGGGCGAAGAAGCACGTGGTGTCGAGCACGCTGGATGCGGTCGACTGGAACGCCGAGCTGCTCACCGGCGACGTGGGCGACGCCGTCGCACGGCTGAAGGACCAGCCCGGAGGGAGTCTGTGGGTCGGCGGGGTGACGCTGCCGCTCGCGCTGGCCGATCGGGGATTGATCGACGAGTACGAGTTCGTGGTGCAGCCGGTGCTGGCCGGCCACGGCCCGACGCTCCTCTCCGGCCTCCGCGAGCGGGTCGCCCTCGAGCTCATCGACCGTCACGAGTTCGCGTCGGGGGCGGTGGCCGTCCGTTACCGACCCGCGGTCTGAGCGCCGCCGAACCGGGGTCAGCGTCGGTGGGCGGGCGTGGCGATGTCCCCGCGCCGCACGGCGGTGGCCCGCGCGACGATCTCGGCGCGCTCGTCGGGGTCGATGCGCGCGAGGTTGCGCACCTGCAGCGTCATGCGCGGATTGGCGGTGAGTGTCTCCTCATGGCGCATCAGGAAATCCCAGTACAGGGACGTGAACGGGCAGGCCGTGTCGCCGACGCGCTGCGCGGGGTTGAACGGGCACGTCGTGCAGTACGGGCTCATGCGTGAGATGTACTTCCCGGATGCCGCGTAGGGCTTGCTGCCGAGCAGGCCCCCGTCGCCGTACTGGCTCATGCCGAGGGTGTTCGGCAGCTCCACCCACTCGACCGCGTCGACGTAGACCGCGAGATACCAGGCGTGCACCTCGGCGGGCTCCACCCCGAGGAGCAGCGCGTAGAGCCCCGTGACCATGAGCCGCTGGATGTGATGCGCGTAGCCGTTCTCGAGCGTCGTGCCGATCGCGTCCGCGAGGCACGCCATGTCGGTCTCGCCGGTCCAGTACCAGTCGGGGAGCGGTTCGTGCGCGTCCAGAGCATTGCGGTGCTGGTACGCCGGCATCCGCGTCCAGTAGACCCCGCGCACATATTCGCGCCATCCGAGGATCTGACGGATGAACCCTTCCGCCGCCGGCAGGGGCGCCGCGCCCGAGCGGTACGCGGCTTCGGCGGCCGCGACGACCTCGCGGGGATGGAGGAGCTTCAGGTTCATCGCGGCCGACAGGTGCGCGTGCCAGAGCCAGGGCTCGCCCGGCCACATGGCGTCTTGCGCCGCACCGAAGTCGGCGAGGCGTTCGGCGATGAACACGTCGAGCGCTTCGAGCGCCTGCGCGCGGGTCACGGGCCACGCGAACGTGTCGAGCCGACCGGGGTGGTCGGCGAAGTGCCGTTCGACGACCGCGAACACCTCCGTCGTGATCTCGTCCGGCGCGAACCGTGCGCGCGGCGGCACGAGCCCGGGGCCCTGGGCGGGGAAGGACTTGCGGTTCTCGGTGTCGTAGTTCCACGACCCGCCCTCGGGCTCGCCGTCGGGTGTGAGCAGGATGCCGTGGCGTCGGCGCATCTCGCGGTAGAAGTACTCCATGCGCAGCATCGCGCGACCCTCCGCGTGCGCGGCGAACTCGCGCACGGTGCCGAAGAAGTGGCTATCTTCGCGGACGTCGAGCGGGATGCCGGCGGCATCGGCCACGCCGCGCAGATCCTGCAGGATGCGCCACTCGCCCGGTGCGGTGACGACGAGCGCTTCCGGGTGCAGCCGCCCGAGGTCGTGGGTCAGCTGGGCGGCCAGGCTCCCGCGGTTCCCGGGATCATCCAGCTCCGAGTAGTGCAGCGTCCACCCGGCGGACCGGAGGTCGGCGGCGAAGTGTCGCATCG
>JACEFY010000345.1 GCA_016807485.1 Stenotrophomonas maltophilia
CGACCCGTGGCTGAACGAGCCGATCAGCCGGCGCTCGCCGTTCATCGTCAGGTAGCGCGACGCCCAGACGACCGGGCTGCCCACATCCGCCGTGAAGACGGCGTCGTCGTCGGCCAGCTCGTCGATGAGCCGCGTGAGGTATTGCGGATGGATCGGCTGCTTGCCGTCGTCGACGGCCAGGTCGTCGAGCTGGGCGCGGGTCTTGCGGTAGTGCTCGACGCTCTCGGTGAGGTGCCGGTCGGAGCGCTCGCCGCGGAGCAGCGGAAGGAGCGCGGCCGCCGTCTCGGCGACACCCCCGACGACGGGGACGTCGATGGGGGTCCGCCGCCCGAGCTGCTCGCCGCGGATGTCCACCTGGATGATGGTGGCCTTCTCCGGGTAGAACTGCCGATACGGGAAGTCGGTGCCGAGCATGAGCAGGGTGTCGCACTTCTCCATGGCCCGATAGCCCGACGCGAAGCCGAGCAGACCCGTCATGCCGACGTCGTGCGGGTTGCCCCACTCGATGTGCTCTTTGCCGCGCAGGGCGTGGACGATCGGCGCCTGGAGCACCTCGGCGAGCGCGATGACCTCGTCGGGCGCGCCGGCCACCCCGGCACCCGCGAGGATCGTGACCTTCTTCGCCGCGTTGAGGGCGTCGGCGGCGGCGTCGAGCGAAGTGGCGGAGGGGAGCACGTGCGCCGGGGTCGCGACGATGGGCGCGGTGGCGCGACGCGACGGCGCATCCTGGAAGAACACATCCCCCGGCACGACGACGACGGCGACCCCGCGCTTCTCCACCGCGGTGCGCATGGCGATCTCGAGCACCCACGGGAGCTGACTCGGGTCGCCCACGAGCTCGGTGTAGACACTGCACTCGCGGAACAGCTCTTGCGGGTGGGTCTCTTGGAAGTAGCCGCTGCCGATCTCGGCCGACGGGATATGCGAGGCGATCGCGAGCACCGGCACGCGGTTGCGATTGGCGTCGTACAGGCCGTTGATGAAGTGCAGGTTGCCGGGCCCGCACGATCCCGCGACGACGGCGAGCTCTCCCGTGAGCGCGGCCTCTCCCCCGGCCGCGAAGGCCGCGGCCTCTTCGTGCCGCGCGTGCAGCCAGCCGATGCGTCCGTCGCGGCGCAGCGCGTCGGTGAACGCGTTGAGGGAATCGCCGGGCAGGCCCCAGATGCGGCTGATGCCCGCGCGCGTGAGTGTCTCTACGAAGAAGTCCGCGATGTTCGCCATACCTCGACGCTACGCCTCCGGATGCGCCCTGCGTTTCGACGATGGACGAAACCAGCGATTACGCTCAGCGGATGACCTCCCCGGTGACGATCGCCGTGTGGTGGGCCCGCGACTACCTCTACGCCGCCCGCTGGCAGGTGCGCGCCTTCTTCAGCCGCACGACACCGGCCGCCTTCCTGGGCGGTGACGGCGTGCCGATCGTCGCCCTTCCCGGCATCTACGAGACGTGGAAGTTCCTGCAGCCGCTGGCGTCGGCGCTCCACGACCGCGGGCATCCGGTGCACGTGCTCGACGAGCTGGGCCGCAGCCGCCGGCCCGTCACCGAGATGGCCGACCGGGTCGCGACCTACCTGACGGCGCGCGACCTCTCCGGCGTCGTGCTCCTCGCCCACAGTCGCGGCGGCCTCGTCGGCAAGCAGGTGATGACCGGGCCCGCCGGCGATCGGGTGCGCGGCATGGTGGCCGTCGCCACCCCGTTCGCCGGCTCCTGGTACGCGCGCCTCATGCTCACCCGGTCGCTGCGCTCGCTGTCACCGCGCGACGCGACCATCGTCGCGCTCGGCACGCACGCCGACGTCAACGCCCGCATCGTGTCGGTCTACGGCCTGTTCGACCCGCACATCCCGGGCGGGAGCGAGCTGGCGGGCGCCAAGAACGTGCGGCTCGACACGGGCGGGCACTTCCGCATCCTCGCGCATCCCCGCGTGATCGCCGAGGTCGCCGCCCTCGCCGAGCCCGCCGAGTGATCGCCGACTGGTCGTGGCACGAGGGCGGACGGATGCCGGTTACGCTCACCCCATGAGCCCTGTCCGCACGATCGCCCGCTGGCTGCTCGGCCTCGGGCTGCTCTTCGCCGGCATCGGGCACCTGACGTTCGCCCGCGAGACGTTCGTCGCCCAGGTGCCGCAGTGGCTGCCCCTGCCGGTCGACGTCGTGGTGGTCGCCTCCGGCGTCGTCGAGATCGCTCTTGGCCTGGCGCTGCTGTTCCTGGGCCGGTATCGCGTGGCGGTCGGATGGATCGTCGCGGCGTTCTTCGTCGCCGTCTTCCCGGGCAACATCGAGCAGTTCGTGCGCGGCACCGATGCGTTCGGGCTCACCACCGACCTCGCCCGCGGCATCCGCCTGCTCTTCCAACCGCTCCTGGTGCTCTGGGCGCTCTGGGCGACCGGGGCGTGGAAGGCGTGGCGCGAGCGGCGGCGTGACCGCTAACTGTCTTTCGTCGGGAGGTCGCGGAAGGCGAACTCGGCGCTCGGCGGGAAGACGTACAGGTCGTCGCAGCCGTATCCGCGCAGCCACGGCCGGCCCTCGACGACACGCAAGTAGAACCCCTTCGGAAAATCGACGTCGTCGTCGAGCACCGGAGAGGCGACGGTGAGGGCTCCGTCCGGCGAGCGCCCG
>JACEFY010000346.1 GCA_016807485.1 Stenotrophomonas maltophilia
GGCCAACGCGCGCGCCTACGCGCGGCAGTCCGCGATCGACGACGCCCAGATCGCCGAGATGGAGACGCTCCTCGACGAGCCGGATGCCCCCGACACCGGGCCGGTCGACCTCGGCACCGGTCCGGTCGACCTCGGCACCGGCGCCACCCGGTTCGCCCTGACCGACCCGGGCGACGGCACCGCCGCCGCATCCGCCGGCTCGCTGCAGATGCTCGCCACGAGCGACGGCATCGATCTCACGCAGCGCTCACCGATCACGCGCTTCGAAGAGGCGACGCGGCTCACGCTCGCCGTGCTCGACCGGAAGCGCAGCGTGCTGCTGCGTCTGCGCCGCGAAGGCACGATCGACGACCTCGTCGCGCGGCGCATCGAAGCGCACCTCGACCTCGAAGAGGTGCGCATCCGCGGGATCGAGCAGTTCGACTGAGTCCGGCGGCCGCGTTCAGCGCTGCGGCAGGAGCCACGTGGCGAAGAACGCGGCGAGGGAGCCCGTGGCATCCAGCGGCACGACGTGCGCGACATACTGGTCGGGGCGGACGACCACGACGACGCCGTCCCGCGACAGGCCGCGCGCGGCGAAGATGTCGACGTCGTTCCAACGTGTGGGCGCCGCGCTGAACACCTTCTCCCGATCGGCGAGCCCGAGCGGCCCCGTGTGCGGCCGGAAGATCGCCGGTACTGCCGTCACGTCGATCTCGTCGAATCCCTGCTGCGCGATGACCTTCACGTCGAAGACGGCGTCGAGGTCGGCGCCCGGCGGGGGGTGACGCACGACCGGACCCTCGGGTGAAGCGAGCCACTCGGCCAGCCGCGCTGTCGCCGACCCGGGCGTGAGCCCCCCGGCGTCGGCGAACACGTAGATGCGCCACCGGCCGTCGGCGCGTGCGTGGTGTCCGAGGTGCACGGCGTTGCCGTCGGCGACGAGCGTCACCGGCGCGCTCTGGAAGCGCTTGCCGACGGGGAATCCGGTCGCGAGATCCTGCCGCGCGTCCGCCGCGACCACCCCGGTCTCCGGCGCGTACTGCGTCATGAATCCGGAGGGGAACTCCGCCGTGGCCAGGTAATACGCCGCGAGGTCTTCCGGATCGGAGATCTCCTCGGGCTTGCGGGCCATGAGCGAGGACCACTCGCGGTCGAAGTCGATGAGCTGCTGGGCGACGGGCCGCCGCTCCGACGAGTAGGTGGAGAGCAGGGATGCCGGAGCCAGCCCCGTCACGACCGCCCCGAGCTTCCATCCCAGATTGAAGCCGTCCTGCAGGGAGACGTTCATGCCCTGACCCGCCTTGGCGCTGTGGGTGTGGCACGCATCGCCCGTCAGGAACACCCGCGGTTGCGCCTCGCCCGCGCGCGGGACGTCGTCGAAGCCGTCGGTGACGCGGTGGCCGACCTCGTACACCGAGCTCCAAGCCACCTGCTTCACGTCGAGCGTGTAGGGATGCAGGATCTCGTTGGCGCGGCGGATGACCTCGGTCACCGGCGTCTGGCGCACCCGGTGGTCGTCGCCGGGCGCGACGGCGCCGAGATCGACGTACACACGGCAGAGATAGCCGCCCTCCCGCGGGATCAGGAGGATGTTGCCGGCCTCGGCGTTGATCGCGCACTTGATGCGCCAGTCGGGGAAGTCGGTGTCGACGAGCACGTCCATCACGCCCCACGCGTGCGCGGAGACATCGCCGACGTGCACACGGCCGATCGCGTCGCGCACACGGCTGCGCGCGCCGTCGGCGCCGACGACGTACCGAGCACGGATCGTCCGCGCGGCGCCGGCGGCATCCTCCACCCGCACCTCGACCGGACGGTCCCCGTCGCCCTGCACCTCGAGCCCGATGAACTCGACGCCGTAGTCGGGGACGATGCGCCCGGGACCGTGCAGCGCCGCCTCGGCGAAGTAGTCGAGCACCCGCGCCTGGTTGACGATGAGGTGCGGGAACTCGCTGATGTCGTAGGCGTAGTCGGCGGTGCGCGAGCGCCGCACGATGCGGGCGGGGTCGGCCGGATCGGGTCCCCAGAAGTTCATCCAGCCGATGTTGTAGGCCTCGGCGACGATCCGCTCGGCGAAGCCGAACGCCTGGAAGGTCTCGACGCTGCGCGGCTGGATGCCGTCGGCCTGGCCGAGCTCGAGGCGCCCGCCACGCCGCTCGATCAGGCGGGTGACCACGTCGGGATACTGCGACAGCTGCGCCGCCAGGAGCATGCCGGCCGGCCCCGATCCGACGATGAGCACATCGACGTCGTCGGGGAGATCCGCGGGGCGGTCGATGCCGGCGCCCGCCGCCGGCTGCACCCGCGGATCGCCCGAGACGTAGCCGTGGTGGTGGAACTGCATCGTCGATTCCTCCTCGAATCGTGCGCGCGGACGACGAGAGCGATCTTGTCAGCCGAATCCCGATCATATACGATTTCGAATACGACGCAAGAGCGAGGGAGCTCATGACCATCGAGAACGATACGGCGCGCGCCCGCTTCGGCGGCCTGCCCACTCGCCCCGGCAAGATCGTCGCGGTGCACCTCAGCTATGCCTCGCGGGCCGCGCAGCGCGGGCGCACTCCCGCCGATCCGTCGTACTTCTTCAAGGCGTCGAGCTCGGTGGCCGCCTCGG
>JACEFY010000347.1 GCA_016807485.1 Stenotrophomonas maltophilia
TGAAGGCGAGCTCGAGCGCGATCAGTCCCCAGAAGCGGCGGCCCGGCTCGGCGGTGCGGATGCGGCCGATCACGCGGCGGCGGTACCAGGCGCCGAGCACACCCATCCCGAGGAGGGCGATGACCTTCACGGCGAGGATCGCGCCGTACGGCGAGAGGACGTTCTCCCACGAGAGGAGCCCCACGACGGCGCGCGCGATGCCCGAGAGCGAGACGACGACGAACGCGGCCAGCGCGATCGACGAATACCGCCCGAGGACGTTCGCGAGCTCGTCGCGGTCGAGCTTGGGGCGCACGATGACGAGCAGGAGGAGCCCGCCGAGCCAGACCGCGGCCGCGAGGATGTGGAGCGCGAGCGCGGTGACCGCCGTGTTGTGGCCGGCCTCGTCGCCCGAGTGCCCCTGCGTGGCCATCGGGATGAGGGCCGCCGCCGCGAGCACCGCGACGACGAGCGTGGCGGTCCAGCTGCGCACTGCGAAGGTGAGCACCGTCAGGCTCGCGCCCGCGATCGTCGTGATCGACCACGCGCGGCCGGGGTCGGTGTCCACCAGGAAGCGGCCGAGCTGCTGGCCGAACTCCGCATCGGCGCTGGGGGTGGCGTTGAAGATGTTGACGAACGTGAGGAAGGCGGTCGTGGCGCTCGCGATCGTGAACACGGCGGCCGAGACGGATGCCGTATCCAGCGCGGTGTCGAAGCTTTCGGTGCCGGAGCGGAGCGCGAAGAGGGCCAGGACGAGCGAGCCGACCATGCCCGCGGCCGACAGGTTGACCGCGAGGGTCGCCATCGGCAGCCCCCAGCGGACGACCGGCCCCGGGTCGGCGATGAGCAGCGGAGCCGCGCCGCCGCCGTAGACGAGGCCCGCGACGAGCGCGACGATGGCCGCGACCGCGAGGATCGCCGGCCCGGCCAGACGCAGCGCGCGGGAGTTCACCCGTCCAGCCTACGCACGCAGAAGGGGGATGCCGTCCGGCATCCCCCTTCTGGAGACGTGCACTGAGGTTTCGATACACCGCGCTCACGCGCAGCTACTCAACCTAAGTCGCAGACGCCTCAACGCCGCTGCGCGGCATTGACCCGTCTCGACTTACTTGACAGCAGCCTTGAGCTTCGAGCCGGCGGTGACCTTGACGCGCTGGCCGGCGGCGATCTTGATCTCTTCGCCCGTCTGCGGGTTGCGGCCCGTGCGTGCGGAGGTCTCGACGCGCTCGAACGCGATCCAGCCGGGGATGGTGACCTTCTCGCCCTTGGCGACGGCCTCGGAGACGGACGAGAAGAGCGCGTCCAGCACGCCCGAGACGGTGGACTGGCTCTGTCCGGTCGCGGAAGCGATGCTGGCAACGAGCTCGGTCTTGGTGATGGCCATGGGGTTGTCCTCCAGACGGCAACGGATGCCGGCTTCAGTTACTTCGGACCGGGGGCGAACCCCGGTTTGGTCGGGTGGACCGCCCCCGACAATACCCAAAAAGCGCGGAAAATCGCGGATCTTCGCCCCGTTCCGTCATCTTTGCCCGGCGTGTCGCCTCGGAATGGGGCGGATGTGACCTCGAGTGACGCGCACCTCCCGGGCCGGGGACGACGAAGGCCCGGACCTCCGAGGAGATCCGGGCCTTCGTGAAGCGGGTGCTTACCAGCTCGACTTGGTCACGCCGGGCAGTTCGCCCTTGTGTGCCATGTCGCGGAAGCGGACACGCGAGATGCCGAACTTCGAGAGGTGGCCACGGGGGCGACCGTCGATGGCGTCGCGGTTGCGCAGGCGCACGGGCGACGCGTTGCGCGGCAGCTTCTGCAGGCCGACGCGGGCGGCTTCGCGCGACTCGTCGGTGCCGTTCGGGTCCACGAGGGCCTTCTTCAGCTCGGCACGCTTCTCGGCGTAGCGGGCGACGATGACTTCGCGCTGGTTGTTGCGCGCGATCTTGCTCTTCTTCGCCATGAGATCAGCGCTCCTCTCGGAATTCGACGTGCTTGCGGATCACCGGGTCGTACTTCTTCAGCACGATGCGGTCGGGGTTGTTGCGGCGGTTCTTGCGCGTCACGTAGGTGTACCCCGTGCCGGCGGTCGAGCGCAGCTTGATGATGGGACGGACGTCCTGTGCCTTCTTGGCCATCAGAACTTCACCCCCTTCGCGATCAGGTCCTTCACGACCGACTCGATGCCGCGGGCGTCGATGACCTTGATGCCCTTAGCCGAGACGTTCAGCGTGATCTTGCGACCGAGCGAAGGAACGTAGTAGGTCTTCTTCTGCACGTTCGGGTCGAAGCGGCGCTTCGTCCGGCGGTGCGAGTGCGAAATGCTGTGACCGAAGCCGGGAACTGCTCCAGTCACCTGGCACACTGCTGCCATAGTGATGTCTCCTTAGTACCGTGAGGCCGGACGGCCCCACCCAAGATCCCTTGTCTGCGTCCGCCGGGCGGACGCGAACTGCGTGCTGGAGTGCGCGCAGACAAAGAGTCAGTCTAGCACGGCGCCGTGCGCGCCCCTGCCCCAGCGGAACGCCGACACCGTGGGGTCGCCCGCGATCCAGAACCGCCAGGGGAACGCCGCCGTCCCGGCGATGCCCGCCACCCCCACGCGCGGGCCCGA
>JACEFY010000348.1 GCA_016807485.1 Stenotrophomonas maltophilia
TCAGGACATGCGGAAGAGCTGCATCGACGGCCCGGGAAGGGCGACGACGTCGCCGGGGGCGAAAGTCTCCTCCGACTCGTCCGGCCGCTCGGGGACGCTCGACCACAGGGACACGAAGGAGGTGATCCCCTCGATCCGGGGAAGGGTCACATCGATCGGTCGCTCGTTGCCGTGGATGATGAGGAGGATCCGATTGGGATCTTCCGTGTCGGGAGTCGACTGGGCGTCGTACTGCAGGGTGCGGTGCGCGGGATTCGTCCACCGCTCGATCGACATCGTCTCGCCGTTCTCGTCGTACCAGTCGATGACCGACGAGTTCGGGACGGGGTGGACGGCGTCGGCGAAGCGTCGCGGGCGGAGAGCGGGATTCTCCCGCCGCAGACGCGTGAGTCGCCGCACGTGCGCGAAGAGGTCTTGCTGCCACGGGGCGTGCTGCCAGTCGAGCCAGGTGAGCGGGGACGAGTGGCAGTAGGCATTGTTGTTGCCGCGCTGGGTGCGCGCGAACTCATCGCCCGCGGTGATCATCGGGATACCCGCCGACAACAGCAGGGTGCCCATGAGGTTGCGCATCGCGCGGCGGCGCGCCGCGAGGATCTGCGGATCGTCGGTGGGTCCCTCGGCTCCGTGGTTGAACGAGCGGTTGGTGTCAGCTCCGTCACGGCCCTGCTCGCCGTTTCCCATGTTGTGCTTGATGTCGTACGAGACGAGGTCGCGCAGCGTGAAGCCGTCGTGCGCCGTCACGAAGTTGACGCTGGCGAGCGGCCCGCGCTCGTCGCTGAACGTGTTCGACGAGCCGGACAGCCGGGTCGCGAGTCCTCCGACCCCGACCGGCGCCGCCCCCGCACGGCGGGCGTAGTCGACGTCGCTCAGCCAGAAGTTGCGTACCCGGTCGCGGTAGCGGTCGTTCCACTCCGCCCAGCCGTCGCCGAAGTTGCCGGTCTGCCAGCCGCCCATCCCGACATCCCACGGCTCGGCGATGTTCTTCACGCCGGCGAGGGCGGGGTCGTCGATGATCGCGCGCAGCAGCGGGTGGTCGGCGGTGAAGACGTGCTGTGCGTCTCGACCCAAGGTCGCCGCGAGGTCGAATCGGAAGCCGTCGATCTGCACCTCGTTCGCCCAGTAGCGCAGCGAGTCGAGCACGAGACGGGCCGCGGCATCCGTCGACGTGTTCAGCGAGTTGCCGCATCCGGTGACGTCGATGTACGCCCCGTCGTCGTGCTGGCGGTAGTACGCCCGGTTGTCGATGCCGCGCAGGCTCGAGCGCGGGTCCGCCATCCCGAGCTCGGACGTGTGGTTGAACACCACGTCGAGGATCACCTCGATGCCGGCGGCATGGAGCGACTTGACCATGTCCTTCACTTCGCGGAGAACGCCGGCGGGTCCCTGGGTGATCGACTCCGCGGTGGCGTAGCCGCCGTGCGGCGTGAAGAAGTTCAGGGTGTTGTACCCCCAGTAGTTCGTCAGACCGTGCTGCAGCAGCCGTGGCTCGGTCTCGAACGCGTGCACCGGGAGGAGTTCGACAGCCGTCACACCGAGGTCCTGCAGGTGGGCGATCATCGCCGGGTGGCCGAGCCCCGCGTACGTGCCGTGCAGGGCGGGCGGGACGCCCGGGTGGCGCTTGGAGAGCCCCGTGACGTGCGCCTCATAGATGACCGTGCGGTCGAGTGGCGTGGCGGGCTTGGCGATGCCGTCCCAATCGAACTCGTCGTCGACGACCACCGAGCGCCACTGGCCGCGCCGCACGGGCACGAGCCCGCGTCCGTAGGGATCGATCAGCAGGCTCTCGGGATTGAAGGTGTTGCCGCCTCCGGAGGGTCCGTCGACACGCAGGGCATAGCGCGTGCCCGGCCGGAGGCTCGGTGTCGTGACCTCCCACACGCCGCCACCCACCGGGACGAGGGGGGTCGTCTCGGTGATCCAGTCGAGATCCGTCTCGTCGAAGACGACGAGTTCGACGCTCGTCGCCGCCCCCGACCACACCCGGAGCCGACCGCGGTCGCCGTGCACCGTCACACCGAGATCGTCGAGCTCCGCGCCGAGGAAGGCGGGCGGGGGCGCGAGGGTGCTGGGCGGCATCGGGCTGACCATGCGCTCTACAGTAGTAATGCCGTGAGTCCGGCGCGTAACGCCACGAGGAGGGTCATGTCGGTCTACCTCGATCACGCCTCCTACTCCCCGTTGCGCGCCTCCGCCCGGGATGCCTGGCTCGCCGCGACGGATGTCGTCGGCAATGCGTCGTCGGTGCACGGTGCCGGGCAGGAGGCCCGGCGTCTTCTGGAGGAGTCGCGCGAGACGCTGGCATCGGCGCTGCGCTGCGAACCCATCGAAGTGGTCTTCACGTCCGGTGGCACCGAGTCGGTCAACCTCGCGGTGAAAGGCCTGTGGTGGTCGCGCAGCGGCGGAGCCGATGCCGTCGTGCTCCCGGACGGCGAGCATCACGCCACGATGGATGCCGTCGCGTGGCTCGCGGAGTCCGACGGCGCGCACGTCCGCGCGGTGGCGCTCGACCCGGTCGGGCGGATCGATCCGGTGCTCTTCGCCGCCGCCCTCCCGGGAGCCGCGCTGGC
>JACEFY010000035.1 GCA_016807485.1 Stenotrophomonas maltophilia
GGCGACCACGAACTCGTCCGGCAGGAACGACGCGAGGCCGAACAGGTCTTCTTCGTGCGATCCGTAGCCGTGCAGCAGGACGAGCAGCGGACGGCCCGCGCGCTCCTCCGGGGGCGCCGACCAGAGCACGGCGTCGGCAACCAGGGGCGGAACCTCGATCATGCGACCAGTCTGGCAGGCACCCCGGACGTCGCGGTGGCCTGGGGTATACATGAGGCATGGCCGTTCGCACCCCCGATCCCGACCCGAACGAGCGCGACGACGACGCGTCGCGCGATGCCCTGCGCGGATTCGGACGCGCCGGCCATCCCGACGGCGACGGCTCGTTCGGCTCGCCGGCGCCCGGCAACGCGGCCAACCCGGGCTGGCTCACCGACATCGAACTGGCCGAGGCGCGCCGGCGGCTGCCCATCCTCTACGTCGAGGCGGTGCCCGTCCGCACCGACGGGATGGGCGCGGTGACGCAGGTCGGCATCCTCCTGCGCGCGACGCCCATCGGCGAGATCACCCGCACGATCGTCAGCGGACGCGTCCGCTACGGCGAGACGGTGCGCGATGCGCTCTTCCGCCACCTCGAGAACGATCTCGGACCGATGGCCTTCCCGCTGCTGCCGCCGCAGCCGGTGCCCTTCACGGTGGCCGAGTACTTCCCCATGCCGGGGCTCACCGCGTACCACGACGAGCGGCAGCACGCCGTGTCGCTCGCCTTCGTGGTCCCTGTGACGGGCACGTGCGAGCCGCGGCAGGATGCCCTCGAAGTGACGTGGATGTCGCCGGAGGAGGCCGCATCCGACGCGTTGGCCGCCGAGATGGAAGGCGGCCGGCTGACCCTGCTGCGCCTCGCCCTGGCGAGCGTGGGCGCGCTGCGCTGATCGCACGGGGGCGTCGTAGGCTCGACGGCATGAGTGCACCGGAGCCCCTGGCCTTCCCGACCGACCACGCCGGCTGGCTGGCGTTCGCCACCGAGCGGCCCGCCGCGGCGCTGGCGCTGGTCGCGGAGATCGACGCGCGGCTCTCCGGCGGCGAGGTGACCGGAGCCTCGGTGCTCGATCTCTGGAACGACACCGACATCGCGCTCCGCCGCGCGACGAGCGAGGTGTACCTGTGGAGCGAAGCGCATCCGGACGCCGACGTGCGCGCCGCCGCGGAGGAGCAGGTGCAGAAGCTCGAGGCGGTCGCGGCCGGCCGGCTGCTCGACCGCGGGCTCTTCGCGGCGCTCGAGGGCGTCGCCCCCGACGGCCTCGACGATCAGCAGCAGCGCCTCCGCGCACACACGCTGCGCGACTTCCGTCGCGGCGGGGTCGACCTCCCCGAGGCCGAGCGCGAGCGCGTCCGGGAGCTCACCGACCGCGACACCGCGCTCGGGCTCGAGTTCTCCCGCAACATCCGCGAAGGCCGCCGTGAGATCCGCGTCGCGCCGGAAGCGCTCCGCGGACTCCCGCAGGACTTCCTCGACGCGCACCCGGCGGGCGACGACGGCCTCGTGACCCTCACGACCGAATACACCGACCTCATGCCGGTTCGGGAATACGCCCGCGATCGCGCCACCCGCACCGCGCTCGTCGCCGCGTACAACGACCTCGCCTGGCCGGCCAACGACGCCGTGCTCGCCGAGCTCCTCGCGATCCGGGCGGAGCGCGTCGGCATCCTCGGCTATGCCGACTGGGCAGACTACGAGACCGAGACCCGCATGATCGGCTCGGGGCACGCGATCGCCGACTTCCTCGCCCGCCTCGACGACGCCTCGGCCGGGGCCGCCGCGGCCGAGTATCCGCTCCTCCTCGATCGTCTGCGGGTCGATGAGCCGGATGCGGACGCCGTGACCGTCGCCGACTTCTTCTACGTCCTGAGCGCCCTGCGCAACGAGCGCCACGACGTCGACGCCCAGCTCGTGCGCTCGTACTTCTCCTTCGATCGGGTGCTCCCCGGCATCCTCGCGGCGACCGGGCGGCTGCTCGACGTCGAGTACGTTCCGGTCGAGATCGCCACCTGGCATGCCGACGTGCACTCGTACGACGTCGTCCGCGGCGGCGAGCGGCTCGGCCGCATCCACCTCGACCTGCACCCGCGCGAGGGCAAGTACAACCACGCCGCCTGCTTCGGACTCGCCCCGGGCATCACGGGCCGGGTGGTTCCTGAAGCGGCGCTCCTGTGCAACTTCGCGCGGGGGCTCATGACCCACGACGAGGTCGTCACGTTCTTCCACGAGTTCGGCCACCTCGTGCACGACATCCTGGGCGGCGACCAGCGCTTCGCCCGCTTCACCGGGGTCGCCACCGAATGGGACTTCGTCGAGGCGCCCAGCCAGCTGCTCGAGGAATGGGCGTGGGATGCCGGCGTGCTCGCGGAGTTCACCTCGGGCCCCGACGGCGAGCCGATCCCTGCCGATCTCGTCGCGCGCATGAAGATCGCCGACGGGTTCGGTCGCGCCCTCGAAGTGCGCCGTCAGCTCGGCCACGCCCACGTCTCCTACCACCTGCACGTCGACCGTCCCGCCGACCTCCAGGCGGCCACCGAGCACTGGTACCGCGCGACCTCACCCGTGGAGCCGCTCCCGGGCCTGCACTCCTACGCCGGGTTCGGCCATCTCACCGGCTACGGCTCGTGCTACTACACCTACCAGTGGAGCCTCGTGATCGCGCGCGATCTGCTGTCGGCGTTCGGCGGTGATCTGATGGATCCGGATGTCGCCGAGCGGTACCGCCGCGAGATCCTCGAGCCCGGCGGAAGCCGCGACGCGGCCGACCTCGTCGCGCGGTTCCTGGGCCGCGGGTACGCCTTCGACGCCTACCGGGAATGGCTCGGGGAAACCGCGTCCTGACGGCGTGAGAGAGGGGGCGCGGCATCCGCTATCCTTCGATCGTCGGCTGACCCGAGCCGGCATCCCCCCACCCGGGCGCCCGGATCACCGTCGCGCCCCGCGCGAAGCGGAGACCCCCGTGTCCGATGTGCATTCCCCCCGTGACGAGAACGTCGATGCGTCGCCCTTCGACGAGCTGATCTCCGGCGCCCCGGCGTCGTCGTCGGGGTCGTTCACCACCACCTTCCGCGGCTACGACAAAGCCGAGGTCGACGCCGCCATCGCCGAGCTGACGGCCCAGCGGAGCGGCCACGGCGAGGAGGTCGCGAAGCTCACCGACAAATACCGCCGCGCCGTCGCGACGATCAAGACGCACCTCGCGACGATCGAGGAGCTCGAAGACCGCGTGGCGTCGCTGGACGCCGACCTCGCGGTTGAGGCGGCCAAGGTCAGCAACGCCGAAGACAAGGTCGCGACCCTGAGCGCCGAGCTCGTGGGCGCCGCCGACGAGTCGTCGAAGGGGCGCGAGCGGTTCGAGGAGGTGCTGCGGGTCGCCGAGGAACAGGCCAGCGTCATCATCAAGAACGCCAGCGTCCAGGCCGACCGGCTGTTGGAGGCCGCACGCGAGGAGATCGCCGCACGACGGGCCGACGCGCAGGCCGACGCCGACACGACGCGCACGCAGGCCGAGACCGACGCGCAGCAGGCGCGCCTGCGCATCGACACCGAGCTGACCGCGCACGAATCGCAGCTCGAGCGCGAAGCCGCGCATGCTGCCGAGAAGGTCGCACAGGCCCAGCAGGAGGCCGCCGCCATCCGCACCGAGGCCGAGAAGGGCGCCGCGGCGCTCCGCGCGCTCGTGGCGCGGGAGAGCGAGCAGGTGCGTGCGGAGGCCGAGGAGGCCGTGCGCGAGCAGCGGATGCGCGCGCTCGAGTTCGAGGAGTCCCTCACGCGCCGGCAGGACGACGCCCAGCAGGAGTTCCTGATGCTGCACAACCAGGCCGTCGCCCACGCCGAGCGGATCACGCAGGACGCCAACGACCAGGTGGCCGCCTCGCTCGACCACTCGCAGCGGATCACCGCGAAGGCCGACGACTTCGACAAGCTCATGCGCGCCCAGTCGCAGCAGCTGGAGGCCGATGCGAAGCTCCGCGCGCGGGAGATCCTGGATCGGTCCAGCGTCAAGGCGCAGAAGATCATCGACACGGTCACCGAGCACTCCCAGTCGGTGCTGCGCGACGCCGAAGACCGCACCCGTCAGCTGCGGTGGCAGCAGCAGCAGCTCACGAGCTTCATGTCCGAGGTCAAGGAGCTCATGCGCGCCGAGGCGGCCGCGACATCCGCCGCTCCGGAGCAGGCCGAGGCCGATCAGGGTTGAGGTGGTGTGCCGGTCGTCGGACCGGTGGGGCGCCTGTCACCCCGTGTGACGGATGGGGCGTCGCACACCCGAGCGCTCCGACGACCGGTCGCGAACGGGCGACCGTCTCGGGTCAGGTGAGGCGCGCGAGCTCCGCGACGAACGCGTCGACGTCCTGCTCGGTCGTATCGAACGAGCACATCCAGCGCACCTCGTTCTTGGCGGCATCCCAGTCGTAGAAGCGGAACGCCTCGCGCAGTCGGTCGGCGACGCCGTCGGGCACGGTGGCGAACACGCCGTTGGCCTGCGTCGGCTGGCTGAAGGCGACGCCCGAGATCGACCCGTCGGCGACGCCCGCCTCGACCCCCGCGCGCAGGCGCTGGGCCATTGCGTTGGAGTGCCGGGCGTTGCGCAGGTACAGGTCGCCTTCGAGCAGGGCGATGAGCTGCGCCGAGACGAAGCGCATCTTGCTGGAGAGCTGCATGTTGAGCTTCCGGAGGAAGAGGAGCCCGTCGGATGCCGCGGGGTCGAGCACGACGATCGCCTCGCCCAGCATGGCCCCGTTCTTCGTGCCGCCGAAGCTCAGGAGGTCGACGCCCGCGTCGGTCGTGAAGGCGCGCAGCGGCAGGTCGAGCGCCGCCGCGGCATTGGAGATACGCGCGCCGTCGAGGTGCAGCCGCATCCCGCGGGCGTGCGCGTGGTCGGCGAGCGCGCGGATCTCTTCGGGTGTGTAGAGCGTGCCGAGCTCGGTCGACTGCGTGATGGAGACCACGAGCGGCTGCGCACGGTGCTCGTCGCCCCAGCCCCAGGCCTCGCGGTCGACGAGTGCGGGGGTGAGCTTGCCGTCGTCGGTGGGGACGTTCAGGATCTTGATGCCGGCGACCCGCTCCGGGGCGCCGCCCTCGTCCACGTTGATGTGCGCGGTGGATGCCGCGATCACCGCGCCCCAGCGCGGGAGCATCGACTGGAGTCCCACGACGTTGGCACCCGTGCCGTTGAAGACGGGGAACGCCTGCGCGCCCTCGCCGAAGTGCTGGGCGAACACCTCCTGCAGGCGCGCCGTGTAGGCGTCCTCGCCGTAGGCGATCTGGTGTCCGTCGTTCGCGGCGGCGATCGCCGCGAGCACCTCGGGGTGGACGCCGGAGTAGTTGTCGCTCGCGAAGCCGCGGACGGCGGTGTCATGCAGTGTGCTCACCGGTCCAGCCTACGAGGCTGAGACGGGTTCCCCGTGTCGGTGCTCTCCGCTACCCTCGGCGGCATGGCTGACGATCACGTCGCACCGGAGGTGTCGCCGCCCGCCCGGGCCGTGCCCGCGGAGGGCATGCGGGTGTTCGTCCATGTGCTCGTGAACACGGCGGCGGCGAACGTGACCACGAGCTTCCTGTGGTTCGCGCTGACGTTCTGGGTGTACCTCGAGACGCGCTCGGTGCTCGCGACGGGCATCATCGGCGGGGCGTACATGCTGCTGCTGGCGATCTTCGGCATGGTGTTCGGCACGGTCGTCGACCGTCACCGCAAGCACCGGGTCATGGTGCTGTCGGCCCTCGTGACCCTCGCCGCGTTCCTGCTGGCCGGCGCCCTCTTCCTCGCGCGGCCCGAGTCGGAGCTCCTCGACCTGGGCGGGCCGTGGTTCTGGCTCTTCTCCGGGATAATCCTCGGCGGCGCGGTGATCGAGAACCTCCGCAACATCGCCCTGTCGACCACCGTGACCCTGCTCGTCCCGACGGAGCGTCACGCGAACGCGAACGGGCTCGTGGGCACCGTCCAGGGCCTCGCCTTCCTCGTCACGAGTGTCTTCTCCGGCCTCTCGATCGGACTGCTGGGGATGGGGTGGACCCTCGTCATCGCGATCGTCCTCACCCTCGCGGCGCTCGTGCACCTGCTGTTCCTCCGGGTGCCGGAAGACGAGCCCGAGCGCAGCGAGCGGGGCAAGCTCATCGATGTGCGGGGAGCGGCCGGCGCCATCCGCGCCGTCCCCGGGCTGTTCGCGCTCATCATCTTCTCGACGTTCAACAACCTCATCGGCGGCGTCTACATGGCGCTCATGGACCCGTATGGGTTGACGCTGTTCCCGGTCGAGTGGTGGGGCGTCGTCCTCGGTTTCAGCTCCACCGGCTTCCTCATCGGCGGCGCGGTCGTCGCGGCGCGGGGGCTCGGTCGCAACCCGATCCGCACCATGCTGATGCTCGTCGCCGTGATGGGGTTCCTCGGCGCGATCTTCACGATCCGCGAGTGGGCGTGGCTGTACGTCGTCGGCATCTGGCTGTACATGATGCTGATCCCGGCGATCGAGGCGGCCGAGCAGACGGTCATCCAGAAGGTCGTCCCGTTCGAGAAGCAGGGTCGCGTGTTCGGCGCGGCGACCGCGCTCGAGGTGTCGGCCGCCCCGATCACCTCGTTCGCGATCGCCCCGCTCGCGGAGTTCTGGATCATCCCCTACATGCGCACCGACGCCGGCCGCGCGACGTGGGGCTGGCTGCTCGGAGACGGCGAGACCCGCGGCATTGCGCTGACCTTCCTGTTCTCGGGCATCGTCATGATCGTCTTCGCGCTCGCCGCGTTCACCACACGGTCGTACCGGATCCTGTCGGCGGGCTACGCCGTCGCTCCGGAGACCGGAATCGGCACCGCCCCCGCGTCGGACGGAGCGGGCGAGGCGGATGCTGCTCCGGCACCCGTCCCGCCCACGTCGGCCGCCCAGGCACGCGGGGGCGTCGCCGAGCAGTGACGCGTCAGGCGTCGGAGCCGCGGATGCCCTCGGTCGACGCGATCACGGGACGCATCTTCTTCTCGAGCGCCTCGAAGAACATCGACAGCGGGAATTCGTCGTCCAGCACCGCGTCGGTGTAGCCGGACGGCGGTCCGGACAGGACGTCGTCGGGCAGACCGCGCGCCCAGCGTGACGCCGGATGCGGCGTCACCACCGAGCGGACGAGGTCGTAGGCGGCGAGCCAGTGCGCGACCTTCGGCCGATCGATCGACTCCCAGTAGAGCCGGTCGATCGCATCGGCGAGGTCGACGACGGCGGCCGGCACCTGGTCCCAGTCGAAGGCGAGCGCCGTGTCGGTCCAGTGCAGCACGCCGCGCTGGTGGAGCCAGGCGAACAGCAGCTGGCCGCCGACCCCGTCGTAGTTGCGCACCCGGGAGCCGGTGATGGCGAACCGGAAGATCCGGTCGAACAGCACGGCGTACTGCACGAGCTGCGCATGGTCGAGCATCTCCGCCTCGGCCGGTGTCAGCGCTTCCGCGCCGCGCTCCGCCCGGACGGCGCCCAGGCGCTGCTCGATCCCCACGCACTCACGGAAGGCGGTGAGGTCGCAGCGCAGCTCTTCGAGCGAGTAGAGGAAGTACGGCATCCGCTGCTTGATCATGAACGGGTCGAACGGGAGGTCGCCGCGCATATGGGTGCGGTCGTGGATGATGTCCCACATCACGAAGGTCTTCTCGGTGAGCTCCTGGTCGTCGAGCATCCGCTCCGCGCCCTCGGGCAGGTCGAGCTTGGTGATCTCGGCGGCGGCCCGCACGACGCGGCGGAACCGGGCGGCCTCGCGGTCCTGGAAGATCGCCCCCCAGGTGAAGGTCGGGATCTCCCGCATGGCCACGGTCTCGGGGAAGAGCACGGCGGAGTTGGTGTCGTACCCGGGCGTGAAGTCGATGAACCGGAGCGACACGAAGAGCCCGTTGGTGTACGCCTGCTCCAGCTCGCCGATGAAGTCC
The DNA here is from genome assembly GCA_016807485.1 of Stenotrophomonas maltophilia. Classification (GTDB taxonomy): domain Bacteria; phylum Actinomycetota; class Actinomycetes; order Actinomycetales; family Microbacteriaceae; genus Microbacterium. The sequence goes on from JACEFY010000035.1 coordinate 7,875, forward strand.
GGCCAGATGACCTCGCACAGCACGGCTTCGACGAGCCGACTGCGCGACCCGTTCTGGGTGTACATCGGGAAGACGACCAGGTGCGCGAGCCCGTCGACGCGATCGCGCTGGGGCTGGAACGACGCGAGCGAGTCGAGGAAGTCCGGCACTCCGAAGCCCGCCTCCGCCCAGCGGTCGAAGTCGACGACGGATGCCGCGAGGTAGGCCGCGTCGTGGGGGAGGAGCGGCGCCAGCGCGCGGATCGCGGCGGTGACGGCGCCGACGTGGGCGCGGGCAGCCGAGTGGTCGGCTGCGTCGGCGATCGATCCGTCCTTCTCCTGGAGTGACTGGAGAGCGACCGCCGCCGCCTTGAGCGCGAGCCACGCCGGCTGCTCCCCAAGCGGACGGTCGTCTTCGACGACCTCGGGCTCTCCGATGACGGAAGGGGCCGTGGGGGACGTCAGGGACATGAGAACTCCGATCTTGCGACTCGCTACAGGAAATATTCCGGCGATAGCGCCATGCATCCGATATTGTTCCATGCATGCAGGATGATGTCGACCTCGAGATCGTGCGTGAGCTCACCCGGGACGGGCGAGCCACGCTCGCCCACCTGTCGGAGGTGGTGGGGCTGTCGGTCTCCGCGGTGCAGGCGCGCTTGAAGCGACTCGAGGCCGACGGCACGATCACCGGCTACCGCGCCATCGCCGATGCCGAGGCGCTCGGCCGCCCGCTGGCGGCGTTCGTCGAGATCACCCCCCTCGATCCCGCGCAGCCCGACAACGCCCCCGAGCTGCTCGAGCACCTCGACGCGATCGAGGCGTGCCATTCGATCGCGGGCGATGCCGCCTACATGCTCTTCGTCCGCGTCGCCACGCCCCGCGCCCTCGAGGAGCTCATCCGCGAGATCCGGCAGGCGGCCTCGGTCAACACCCGCACGACGGTCGTCCTGCAGAGCTTCTACGAGCATCGGCCGCTCGTGCCCCGCGCGACGGCGTGACCGCGACCCGTCGGCACCCCGGCGGCATACATCTCTCGACGGATGCCGCCACCCGCCGCCTCGCGTAGCGTCGGGGGAGTGTTCCGCCAGATCCCGCGCTTCCAGGTCGTCACCGACCTCGCGGTCGCTGCACTCTTCCTGCTCGTCACCCTCGTCGCGACCCTCCTCCCCGCGCGTGCCACGACATCGCGGCTTCCCGACGAGTTCACGCCCCTCGCCGCGCTCGCGCTGACCCTCGTCTTCGGCGGCGCACTGGCCCTGCGCCGACGCGCTCCGGGCCTCGCGCTGGCGATCGCGTGGGCGGCATCGCTCGTCCAGATGGGCGTCGGCCTGCCTCCACTGCCCGGCAACATCGCGATCTTCGGCATCCTGTACGTCACGGCGGCGTACGGCACACGGGCGGTCTTCTGGACGGGTTTCGCGTCGGCGCTCATCGGAGCCGTCCTGATCACGGCCTACCTGCTCATCCCGCCGCTCGCGGCCGGAGCGTGGAGCCTGGCCGCCGCGATCGACTCGTACCTCGTGGTCGGCATCACGACGTTCGCCGCCGCCGCCTTCGCACTCCTCCTCGCGTGGACGGTCGGCGCGCTCGTGCGCACAGCCCTGCGTGCCCGGGCGAACCGTGCGGCGCAGGAGCGCGCCGAAGCAGAGACCGTCGCCGAGCAGGAGCGCGTGCGCATCGCCCGCGACATGCACGACGTCGTCGCGCACTCGCTGGCCGTCGTCATCGCGCAGGCGGACGGCGCCCGCTACGCCGCCGACCCCGCTGCGGCGACCGCGGCGCTCACCACCATCTCCACCACCGCCCGCTCCGCGCTCTCCGATGTCCGCCTGCTCCTCACCCAGCTCCGCCACGCGGAGGGACCGGGCCCCCAGCCGACCGTCGCCGATCTCGAGGCGCTGTACGCGCAGGTGCGCGACGCGGGCGTCGACCTGCGCGTCGACGTCGATCCCGTCCCGCGGGGCGCACAGCCGGCATCCGTCGAGCTCGCGGTCTACCGCATCCTGCAGGAGGCGCTCACCAACGCACTCCGCCACGGCGGCGAGCCCGTGGATCTGTCGCTGGCCTGGCACCCCGACCGGGTCGACCTGTCGGTGCGCAATCCGCTGCCGGGTGGCGCGCCGACCGACCTCGCCCGGGGTCACGGGGTGATCGGCATGCGCGAGCGCGCACAGCTCGTCGGCGGCACGCTGGAGGTGGGGCCCTCCGACGGCGTGTTCGTCGTCGCCGCGACGCTCCCGATCGGGGGCGCGGCATGATCCGCGTCGTGCTGGTGGACGACCAGTCGCTCTTCCGCGCCGGGATCCGGATGGTGATCGACTCGCAGCCCGACCTCGCGGTCGTGGGCGAAGCCGGGGACGGCGCGGAGGGCCTGCGGGTCGTCCGCGCCGCGCGGCCGGACGTCGTGCTGATGGACATCCGGATGCCGGTCATGGACGGCCTGACCGCGACGGCGGAGCTGCTGAGGGACACCTCCTTCGGTGACGCGCCGCCGCGCGTCGTCATGCTCACGACGTTCGATCTCGACGAGGCCGCTGCGCGCGCCATCCGACAGGGGGCGAGCGGGTTCCTGCTGAAGGATGCCGAGCCCGAGTTCCTGCTGGCGGCAATCCGCACCGTCCACGCCGGCTCGTCGGTCATCGCCGCCGCGGCCACCCGCGAGCTGTTCGCCCAGTTCTCGGCCGCACCGGAGCCGCCCCCGCCCGCGTTCGCCTCGCTGACCGACCGGGAGCGCGAGATCTTCGCCCTCGCCGCTCGGGGGCTCTCCAATGCGGAGATCGCCGGTCGCGAGTTTCTCTCCGAAGCCACCGTGAAGACCCACATCAGCCGCATCCTCTCGAAGCTGGCGCTCCGCGACCGCGTGCAGCTGGTGGTCTTCGCCTTCGAGCACGGCCTCGCCTGATCGCGCCTCGCGAATCACCACCTCCGCCCCGAATCACCACCTGACGCGCGCGAACGGCGTGGTGATTCGGGAGCCGGGTGGTGACTCGCGGGGGAGCGGAGATCATCCCCGCGATGCAGACGGGCGCGACCGCGGAGGGATGACGGCGGCCGAGGGCGGTTCGTAGCGTCGGAGGCATGCAGATCACCACGACAGAACTGGGACTCGCGGCGCGCGTTCAGAACCTCACGAAGACCTTCGGCGACGGCGAGAGCGCGGTGCGTGCGCTCGACGGTGTGAGCGTCGGCATCCGGCGCGGGGAGTTCACCGCGATCATGGGGCCGTCCGGCTCGGGCAAGTCCACGCTCATGCACATCATGGCGGGGCTCGACGCGCCGTCGGGCGGGCGGGCGTGGGTCG
>JACEFY010000349.1 GCA_016807485.1 Stenotrophomonas maltophilia
TCTTCATCGTCGCCGAAGACCAGGTGGGCATCGGCGACGTCGTCGACCTCGGGCTCGCGACCGGCATCGTGGAGTACGTGAGCGTCCGCATCACCCACGTCCGCGACGTGAACGGCACCCTTTGGTACGTCCGCAACGGCGAGATCACCCGCATCGGCAACATGTCGCAGGGCTGGGCGCGGGTGATCATCGACCTCGCGGTCGCGGCCGACTCCGACATCGACCAGGTGGAGAAAGCCATGCTCCGCGCCGCGAAAGAGCTCGCGAAAGATCCCAAGTGGCGCACCCGCATCATCGAGCAACCCGAGATCTGGGGGCTCGAGTCGGTCTCGGGCGACGCGCTCGTCATCCGTCTCGTGATGAAGACGCGGGCGGGATCGAAGGACGATGTCGCCCGGGAGCTGCGCATGCGGCTGAAGCACGCGATCGACCACCTCGGACTCACGCTGCCCCAGCTCAACTCGATCACCCTGTCCGGGCTCGAGGGAGCGCAGCGCGTGCGTGGCGCGAACCCGCCCAAGACGCGTCCGACCCCGGTCTCGACGCCCGCGGCACCGATCTGGAAGCCGAAGCGCACCCCGAAGGGCAAGGCCCCGCACGTCCCGGACGATGCGGCCGCGGACGAGACGACGGAGCCCCCCGCGTGAGCGATGACGGCCGACTGACCTTCTACGAGGAAGTGGGCGGACATGAGACGTTCGCACGACTGGTCGACGGGTTCTACCGCGGGGTCGCGACCGACGACGTGCTGAAGCCGATGTATCCCGAAGAGGATCTCGGACCCGCCGCGGAGCGCCTGACGATGTTCCTCGAGCAGTACTGGGGCGGGCCGGGCACCTACAGCGAACGACGCGGGCACCCGCGTCTGCGCATGCGTCACCTGCCGTTCCACGTGAACCCCGATGCACGGGACCGCTGGCTCGGCCACATGCGCACCGCGCTCGACGATCTGGACCTGTCGCCGCTGCACGCCGCGACCCTGTGGGGCTACCTGGAACGCGCCGCGTATGCCATGGTCAACACGTTCGAACCGACGACGAAGGAGTCGCCATGACCACCACCCAGACCCATTCGGCCGATGTCCTCGTCATCGGCTGGGGACTCGCCGGTCTCGTCGCCGCGAGCGAGGCGGCCGCCGCCGGGAAGAGCGTCGTGATCGTCGACCAGGAGTCGCGCCCGAACGTGGGCGGGCAGGCGTTCTGGTCGTTCGGCGGCTTGTTCTTCGTCGATTCGCCCGAGCAGCGCCGCATGGGCATCAAGGACTCGTACGACCTGGCGCGACAGGACTGGTTCGCCACCGCAGGATTCGACCGCGATGAAGACCACTGGCCCCGGCAGTGGGCGGAGGCCTACCTGCAGTTCGCCCACACGGAGAAGCGGGCATGGCTCCGCGAGAAGGGCGTCGGGTTCTTCCCCGTCGTCGGCTGGGCCGAGCGCGGCGGCTACACCGCCACCGGCCCCGGTAACTCGGTGCCGCGATTCCACATCACCTGGGGTACCGGCCCCGGGATCGTGGCGCCGTTCCAGGCCGCCGTGGAAGACGGCGAGGCGGCCGGACGCATCACCATCCTGGCGCGGCACAAGGTGACGACTCTCACGACGGCAGACGGCACCGTCGTCGGTGCGGCGGGTGACATCCTCGCGCCCTCGGGCGCGGTGCGCGGTGCGGCCACGTCGCGGGAGGTCGTCGGAACCTTCGCCGTGTCGGCGTCGGCCACGATCGTCTCGTCGGGCGGTATCGGCGGCAACCACGACCTCGTACGCGCCCAGTGGCCCGCGCGGCTGGGCACACCGCCCGAGGCGATGATCTCCGGCGTCCCGGCCTTCGTCGACGGCTCGATGCAGCCCGTGTCGGCGGCGGCCGGAGCCAGCCTCATCAACGGCGACCGGATGTGGCACTACGTCGAAGGCATCCAGAACTGGAACCCGATCTGGCCGAACCACGGCATCCGCATCCTTCCCGGCCCGTCGTCCATCTGGCTCGATGCCACCGGGCGCCGCCTTCCCGTGCCGCTCTTCCCCGGCTTCGACACGCTCGGAACGCTCGAGCATCTGCGCACGACGGGCTACGACCACTCGTGGTTCGTTCTCTCGCAGGCGATCGTCGAGAAGGAGTTCACGCTCTCCGGCAGCGAGCAGAACCCCGACCTCACCGGCAAGGACGTACCCCTCCTCGTGAAGTCGCGGCTCGGCAAGGGTGCCCAGGGGCCGGTGCAGGCGTTCCTCGACCACGGCGTGGACTTCGTCGTGCGCGACAGCCTCGACGCCCTCATCGACGGGATGCGGGCGTTGCCCGGCGGCGAGTCGCTCGATGCCGGACGCGTGCGGCTCGAAGTCGAAGCGCGGGACCGCGAGATCGACAACGATTTCACGAAGGACGCCCAGATCGCCATGCTCCGGTCGGCCCGGGCGTACCGGGGCGACCGACTCGTGCGCACGGCGAACCCGCACCGCATCCTCGATCCGAAGTCCGGCCCGCTCATCGCAGTGAAGCTCCACGTGCTGACGAGGAAGTCGCTCGGGGGCATCGAGACCGATCTGTCGGGGCGGGGGGTCG
>JACEFY010000350.1 GCA_016807485.1 Stenotrophomonas maltophilia
CAGCCGATCCCGCCGTCGCGAAGATCGTGGCGGATGCCGTCGCGATCGCCGCCGAGAAGGGCGCCGCCCGGGTCGGCGCGATCAGCGCCGACATCCTCCGCGCCGGCACACCGGCCGGCACCGACCGCGGTGTCGAGTCGGCGCTCGGCAACACCGTCGCCGACCTGTACCTGTGGGCGACCTCGAACGAGGACTACGCGGGCACGCCGGCGCAGATCGGCCTGATGAACCCCGGCGGGCTCCGCACCGACCTGCTGTACGGCACGGACGGCACCGTCACCTACCGGGACGTCGCGAACGTGCAGCCCTTCGCCAACACGCTGGTGACGGTGACCCTCACCGGCGCGCAGCTGAAGGCCGTGCTCGAAGAGCAGTGGCAGCCGGCGGGGTCGGAGCGGCCGAAGCTGCACCTCGGCGTCTCGGACGGGTTCTCGTATCGCTATGACGAGTCGGCCCCGCGCGGATCGCGGATCGTGTCGATGACGTTCGCGGGCAAGCCCGTGACGGCGACCGAGTCGTTCACCGTCGTGACGAACTCGTTCCTCGCGGCCGGCGGCGACAACTTCGTGACCTTCGGCGCGGGGACCGACCGCACCGACACCGGGCAGGTGGACCTGGCGGCGACGGTCGCCTACTTCGCGGCGCACGACGTCGTCGACCCGTCGCCGCTCGGGCGCGCCATCGTCGGGGGCGGCACGCCGGTCGACCCGACCGACCCGGGCGCGGGCGAGGGCGAGTTGCCCGAGACGGGCGGCGACGCCGACTGGGCGACGATCGACATCGGATCGGGCCGGGTCGAGCAGGGTGGCAGCCTTCCGGTCGCCGTCACGGGGCTGACGCCCGGACAGCAGATCGGCGCGACGCTCTACAGCGACCCGATCGTGATCACCGGGATCCCCGCCGCGGCGGCGGACGGACGGACGGCGTTCACCGTGCGGGTTCCGTCGAACCTCGAGCTCGGCGCGCACACCCTCGTGATCAGCGCGCCCGGGCAGACCGACATCCGCGTGGCGGTGGAGGTCGTCGCTGCGGGCACACTCGCCGCGACCGGCGGCACATTCCCGATCGGGTTCGTGACGGTCCTCGCGCTCGGCGTGCTCGGCGCGGGTCTCGTGCTGACCGTGCGGCGGCGGGCGAAGCTGAGCTGACCACTCACACGCAGCAGCGTCGGATGCCGGGCTCTCCGGCATCCGACGCTGTCGTTCGGGATCCCGTTTCGCGCGCGCGCCGCGTCAGCCTCCGACGACCTCGCGACCGATGATCACACGCATGATCTCGTTCGTCCCCTCGAGGATCTGGTGCACACGCAGGTCGCGCACGACCTTCTCGATGCCGTACTCCTGCAGGTAGCCGTAGCCGCCGTGCAGCTGAAGCGCCTGGTTGGCGACCTCGAACCCGGCATCCGTGGCGAACCGCTTGGCCATCGCGCACTGCACTGCGGCGTCGGGCGCGCCCTCGTCGATCGCCCGGGCCGCGTCGCGCACGAGCGCGCGGGCCGCCTGCAGCTGCGTCGCCATGTCGGCGAGGGTGAACACGACCGACTGCCGCTCGGCGAGCGCTTCGCCGAACGTGAACCGCTCGTGGACGTAGCGGACGGCCCGATCGAGCGCCCACTGCGCGCCGCCGAGCGAGCAGGCGGCGATGTTCACGCGCCCGCCGTTGAGCCCCTTCATGGCGATGCGGAATCCGCCGCCGAGCTCGCCGAGCACGGCGGATGCCGGCACGCGCACCTCGTCGAGGATCACCTGTCGCGTCGGCTGTGCGTTCCAGCCCATCTTCTGCTCGTTCGGCCCGAAGCTCAGGCCGGCGGCATCCGCAGGCACGAGGAACGCCGTGATGCCTTTCGCGCCCGGCTCTCCGGTGCGCGCCATGACGACGTAGACGGAGGCTTCCCCGGCGCCGGAGATGAACTGCTTGACGCCGGTGAGCATGTATTCGTCGCCGTCGGCGATGGCACTCGTCGTGATCGCCGCGGCATCCGACCCGGCACCCGGCTCGGTGAGGCAGTACGCGCCGAGGTCCTGCATCGTGACAAGGCGCGGCAGCCATGCGCGGCGCTGCTCGTCGGTGCCGTTGGTGTCGATCATCCACGCGACCATGTTGTGGATCGAGATGTACGCCGCGATCGTGGGATCGCCCGCCGCGAGGGCTTCGAAGATCGCGGCGGCGTCCTGACGTTCGAGCCCCGAGCCGCCGACGTCCTCGCGGATGTAGATGCCGCCGACGCCCAGCTCGCCGGCTTCGGCGAGCACGTCGCGCGGGAAGTGCTTGCGGCGGTCCCAGTCGAGCGCGTTCGGCGCGAGTCGGGTGGCCGCGAACTCGCGGACGGCCTGGAGGATGGCGTCCCTCTCATCGGCGGAAAGGGTGGTCGGAGTAGCGGTCAAGCTCATATGGTCACGTCCTCGTGAGACAAATCGACATCATCGTCAGCGCCCGGTAGGGCACATTGCTCAGTCTAAACGACGGCGACGCGACGGGCCGAGGGCTGCGGGAATGTCCGTCGCGGCGAAATCCTCGCCGACGAACAGCAGCTCCTCGTTCTGCGCGGTCGCGAG
>JACEFY010000351.1 GCA_016807485.1 Stenotrophomonas maltophilia
TCTCGCCGTTCGCGGACGCGGCCGTCGGCGAGCTCGCCGCCGCCCTCGCCACCGCCGAGCGCCCCGTGCTGCTCGCGGGGCGCGGCGCGTGGATCGCCGGCGCGGGCGCCGCGCTCGGCGCCCTCGCCGACCAGACGGGCGCGCTCACCGCGACGACGGCGCTCGGCCGCGGCATCTTCCCGCGCGATGAATTCGATCTGGGGGTGACGGGGGGCTTCGGCGCCGAGGGCGCGATGGACCTCATCGGCGCGGCCGACGTCGCCGTGGTCTTCGGCGCCGGCCTCAATCAGTTCACGATGCGGTTCGGGGCGCTGTTCTCCCCCGGGACGCGGATCGTCCAGGTCGACATCGCGCCGGCAGCGACCCACCCCCACGTCGGCGGGTACATCCGGGGCAACGCGCGGATCGTCGCCGAGAGCCTCCTCGCGCGGCTCGGCGGGTCGGATACGCCGGCCGCCTCTCCGCGCGGGCGCTGGCGCACTCCGGAGGAGATCGCCGCCGCCCGCGCCCATGACACCGGCGATGCGCTCGCCCCCGACGGACGCCTCGACCCGCGGTCGACCGCCGTCCGCATCGGCGACCTGCTCGAATCGGATGCCTCGACCAGAGACCGCGTCGTCGTCACCGACGGCGGACACTTCATCGGCTGGGCGAACATGTACTGGCCGGTCGCCTCCCCCGACCGGATGATGATGGTCGGCACCGCCTACCAGTCGATCGGACTCGGCTTCGCGTCGGTCCCCGGTGCCGCGCAGGCGAAGCCGGCGTCCACCATCGTTCTCAGCACCGGCGACGGCGGTGGGCTCATGGCGCTCGCCGACCTCGAGTCGGCCGTGCGCGTCGCCGCCGGGCGCGGGCTCGCCGTCGTGTGGAACGACGCCGCGTACGGCGCGGAGGTGAACCTCTACGGCCTCCAGGGTCTCGCGCGCGCACCGATGCTGATCCCCGAGGTCGACTTCGCGGGGCTCGCCACAGCGGTGGGCGCCCGCGGCGTCGTCGTGCGGAGTCTCGACGACCTCGAGGTGCTGGCCGAGTGGGTGGGGATGCCGGCATCCGATCGCCCTTTCCTCCTGCTCGACTGCCGCATCTCGGGCGACGTCATCGCGCCGTACCAGCAGGAGATCATCCGCGTGAACTCCTGATCGGGAATGCCAGACCCTGGCAGAACGCTGAACCGTGAGCGCACACTGGAGGAACGCCGCCACGCGCAGAACGGGGATGCCATGCAAGGTCTCGAAGTCACGGTCCTGCTGGGCCTCGCCATCCTCGTGGGGACGGTGCTCGCGCCGCGCCTGCGCATCGCGACCCCGCTCCTCCTGGTGGTCATCGGCCTCCTCCTCGGGTTCGTCCCCGAGCTCCGCGAGATCCAGCTGCCGCCCGAGACCGTGCTGCTGCTCTTCCTTCCGGTGATGCTCTTCTGGGAGAGCCTGTCGACCTCGCTCCGCGCGATCCGCCGGTCGCTGCGCTACATCATCCCGATGAGCACGCTGCTGGTCGTCGCGTCGGCGCTGGCCGTCGCCGGGATCGCCACCCTCTTCGGCATGCCCTGGCAGATCGGGCTGCTCCTCGGGGCGGCGGTCGCCCCGCCGGATGCGACCGCCGTCGCGGCGCTCGGCCGGCTCCTCCCCGAGCGGATGTTCATGAAGCTGAAGGCCGAGAGCCTCACCAACGACGGCACAGCCCTCGTCGTCTACGCGATCGCGCTGTCGCTCGTGCTGGGCGAGAACGTCACGCCGTGGTCGATCTCGCTGCTGGTCGCCCTCTCCTACCTCGGCGGCGCCGCGGCGGGCATCGCCGTGGCCGCGCTCGCGTATGTGACGCTGCGCGGGGCGCGCTCGACGATGGTCATCAACGTCACGCTGCTGCTCGTCCCCTTCACCGCCTTCCTCGCCGCCGAGATGATCCACGCCTCCGGCGTGCTCGCGGTCGTCTTCGCGGGTCTCATCGTCGCGTGGATGCGCGACCGCATCACCACCGCCGCCTCGCGGCGACAGACCTGGGCGGCATGGCCGTTCGGGGTCTACCTGCTCAACGGGGCCCTGTTCGTGCTGATCGGCCTCGAGGTGCAGTACGTCGTCCACGACATCCCCGGCCGCGCCGTCGGGGTGCTGCTCCTCGTGACCGTCGCCTCGTGGGCTGCCCTCCTGGTCGTCCGCTACCTCTTCCAGCTGCTGTTCGCGCCGTTCGCGCGGCCCCCGGGAGGCCCGGCGTTCGGTCACCACCGCGGCCGCGTCGTGAGCACGGTCGCCGGATTCCGCGGCGCGGTGTCGCTGGCCATCGCGCTGTCGGTGCCGAGCACGGTCGGCGCCGCCGGTGACCTCTCCGGTCGCGACGCCGTGGTCTTCGTGACGGGCGGGGTCATCCTCCTCAGCCTCCTCGTGCAGGGCCCGCTCCTGCCGGCCGTCGTCCGCTGGGCGCATCTGCCCGACGACGGCGCCGCAGCCGACGAGTACGAGCTCGCCCAGCGGACGATCTCCGGCGCCGCGCTCGCGTCGCTCGACGAGCTGGCCGCCGAGCACGGGATCAGCGACGCC
>JACEFY010000352.1 GCA_016807485.1 Stenotrophomonas maltophilia
CGCGCGCTGCTCGACGCGGGCATCGAGTTCGCCCGCGCGGGGGCGTTCGCCGAGGCGCTCGCTGCGACCTCCGACGACCGCGTCATCGGGTCGGCGCATCCGGTCTTCGGCAACACCGAGCCGATGCGGCTGCTGCTCCGCGCCGCCTGGTCGGACGCCGCGGGCGATGCCGCCGGAGCCGACGCCCTGCGCCGCCGCGCCGCCCGCGCCGACATCGACCTGGCGTTCCCCGCCGGGCTCGATCAGCTCGACGCCCTGTCGGCCGCGATCGCCGCCGACCCGACGCACGCCGTGGCGCGGGCCCTCCGTGGAACCTGGCTGCTGGATGCCGGTCGCCACGCCGACGCGCGAGGCGACTTCGAGGAGGCCGCGGCGGCGCTCCGGCATCCCGTCGTCTGGCGCAATCTCGCGCTCGCGACGGTGCAGAGCGGCGGATCACCGGACGCGGCGGATGCCGCCTACGCGGCCGCGCTCGAGATCGCCGTCGATGCGCGTCTCGTCTTCGAGCGCGATGTCCTCGCCGGCGTGCGCGGCCAGAGCTCCGCTGCCCGATGGGAGCTCATGCGGCCGTTCGAGGCCGTCCTCGACGCGCGCGACGATCTCGCCCTCACGCGCCTGCAGCTGCTCGCCGACCTCGAACGGTGGGACGAGGCGTGGGAGGGGCTGACGGCGCGGACCTTCCGCCCGTTCGAAGGGGGCGAGGGGCAGGTGATCGCCCTCCACGACCGCGTCGCGTGCGCGCGTGCCCGGCGCGCGCTCGCCGCGGGTGACCCGGACGCCGCGCTCGCGCTGCTCCCCGACGGCCTCGAGGTTCCGGCGAACCTCGGGGAAGGGCGGCATCCCGCCGATCCGCTGGCCGAACGTCGCGTGATCCGCGGCGATGCCCTCCGCGCTCTCGGCGATGAGGATGCCGCCCACGCCACCTGGCGAGCGGCCTGCGCGACCACGCCGCTCGCCGTCGGCGCGCGGCCCGCCGACGAGGTCGACTACTGGCGGGGCGTCGCGCGGCGCCGACTCGGAGAGGACGCCGCCGCCGAGATCGGCGCCTTGCGGGCGCGCGCCGACGAGCTCGAAGCTGCGCGCGATGAGGTCGACTACTTCGCCACCTCGCTGCCCGAGCTGCTTGTCTTCGACGTCGACACCTCGGCGCGGCGCCTCGCGGAGGCGCATCGGCTCCGCGAGCTCGCGGCCGAACTCGCGCGAGGCGACGGCCGGTGACCGAGCGGTACCTCGGCTCGGGCACCGTCCCCGACGACGAGAGCGGGCTCACCGGCGCCGTGCCCGGGCACCTGCCGTCCCGGCTCGCCATCACCCTGTGGGACTTCTCCTGGTACACCCGGGCGGGGGCGGGCGAGCCGTACGCCGACCTCGATTCCGCCGTCGCCGAGGCGGCCTCGCTCGGGTACAACGCCATCCGCATCTGCGCCGCGCCGCTCCTGCTGCACGGCGGTCTGGGTCTCGACGACCTCGCGCACCGGCTCGAGATCGACGGGCTCGGCGCGGCGCCCGACGGCGATGTCTACGGCCGCCGCACCCGCTGGTACGACGCCCGCGGCGGGTACGCCGTCGACCTCGCGGAGCGGCTGCTCGACCTGTGCGCCGCCTGCCGGCGGCACGGCGTGGTGCTCGTCCTGGCCAGCTGGGAGTATCAGCAGTCGCCCGCGTTCGCGGCGTCGCCGCGGTGGTTCGAGGCGATCGACGCCGTCCCTCTCGCGGAGCGCTACCGGGTGCTTGGCGCGGCCTGGGACCGGCTGCTCGACGCGCTCACCGCCGCCGGTCACCGCGACCTCGTCGCTCTGGTCGAGCTGCACAACGAGGTCGACTTCTCGATCCTGCCGGCGCTCGCCGACGGCGGAGCGGCGGAGGTCGCGAGGCTGCGTCAGCGGCATCCCGACCTCCTCGTCACCGCCAGCTACGGCAAGCCGCCGCACCTCGCGATGCACCGCGTGCCCGCCGGGCTCGGCGCCGCGCAGTTCCACGTGTACAGCTACGGCGTGCTCGATGCGCTGCAGCAGCGCATCGACATCCGCTCCGAAGGTGCGGCCGGGTTCCCGGGGGCGGCGCTGCGCGAACTGCTGCGGGCCGACGCGCCCGATCCGGCCGAGTACGGCCGGCCGGCGGAGTGGAAGATGGCGGCGACCGTCGTGACCGACCGGATGCTCTACGGGTACGACTGGATCGACCCGGATGCCTGGGATGAGTGGCTCATCGACAACTATCCGCGGTTCCACGAGGTCATGCGCCGCGAGATCGCGTCGCGGGTGATCGCCGTCGCGGCGTGGGCGCGCTGGCAGGGTGTGCCGGCGGTCGTCGGCGAAGGGTGGGTCGGGTACACCCCGCTGCACGGGAGCTTCGAGGAGGGGCCGATCGGGCTCGCGCTCGCCGAGCACGGCATCGAGACCGCGCTCGATCACGGCGCCTGGGGTGTGGTGCTCTGCTCGAATGCCGCGCCGCACCATCCGATGTGGCAGCTGCGCGAGTGGCAGCGCGCCCAGAACGCCCGCATCCTGTCGGCTTGAGC